>CBFDDG010000137.1:0-10384 GCA_965603505.1 uncultured Phycisphaerae bacterium
TTCTCTTGAGAATACTATCGACCTTCTCCATCACCGGATCGTCGATGAGGTATTCGCCGCAATTGGCGCACTGCAGGACAGGCAGGCCCTTGATGATGACAATCGAGTCGGGGCCGATTTTGAAGGGCAGGTTTGTGATCAGGCTCTCCAATTCCCCGCCGCAATTATGACAAATCATGATCGTCTCCTGGTCTTGAGATCCGCTTCCCACTTGTCGGGAGTCGGCCGGTACGCCGTAACAATTACTACGCTATCGCCTGCTGCATCGGTCGCTATCTGAATGTGAAACACCTCGCCTTCATGCTCAGCGTACACAAGATAGCTCGGCAGGTATTTGTCTTCTGGGTAGCCTTCTATGATCTCGTAGCTTTCCGTCGAGGCCAAGATGGCTTCGCGCGGTATAAACCGGCCCTTCAGACGCATATTGACATGATACGTCCATCGTATCCGTCGATGCTCAATGCACTCCTGGATAAAAGTCAAGGTCTTATCTGCCATCCGTAGCCCAACCTGGCGGCCCACCTGAACCGCCGACGCCGCAGGAACTCAACGGTGATTCCTCGCCTGAAGTCCACGTCCAGGCTGCTTGATGCTATCCGATTTGCAAACGCTGGTCAATCGGTTATGTCTTGCCGGGGCCTTTTTGACTGATGGTGCAAGGCTGCCAAAAGTAAGATTCAAGTTTAGCCTTGGCTGAGGATGAGAGGGACTTTGAGAAACGCGGTGGTTTTCGTTCTCCTGTGGGGCGGGGGTTGGCAGAAGCGAGATTGACGTCTGATGATGGCTGCACGTGCGGTTATTTATGCAGATCTCAAGTTGAACTTGGAATTTGCACACGGTCGCTACGGCGAAATCGTCCGGCCGGCACATTGAATGTCGGCTCCCATGGGCATGAGAAACGGCTTTGCTGGAGAGAGGACTGGCGCGGGTACGGCAAGGGCAAGACGACGGCAGCGCTCGGGCTATCAAAGCCATACTCGCGTCAGCGTGTGTGCGCTAACGTTGCTCCGACGGAGCGTTGTCTGCGTCCCCGCGTCTGTGTGTCTTATGCACTTTGGGCCTGATGGAGCTGCTCGTGGTGGAGCATTCTCTGCTTGGTGGCGGTTCCGCCGGGGGCGGAGAAGCCGGCGAGGCCGCCGTCCGCGCGCAGGACGCGGTGGCAGGGGATGATCAGCGGGATGGGGTTTCGGGCCATGACGCCGCCGACGGCCCGTGCGGCTTTCGGACTGCCGATCTGCGCGGCCAATTCGCTGTAAGTGCTTGTCTGACCGAAACCTATCGTTCGGCAGGCCCGGAGGATCTTGCGGCCGAAGGGGCTCATATGTTCCAGGCTCACGGGCGGGTCGGTGCGGAAATCGACGGTCTCGCCCTCGAAGTAGGCGATGATACGCCGCTGGAGGTCGCGAAGGAAGGCCCTGTCCCGCCGGGGACCCTCGCCGGGACAGGTCAGGCCCAGGAGCAGGCCGCGCTCGGCCGCGTCGCGCTGCGGAACGGGCAGATACGTCCGGCAGACGCCCTCGCCCGTGCCCGCCAAGCCGAAATGACCCCATTTGGTCCGAAAAACCGTGTAGTACAGCATCTGAGACTCCTCTTGGACGTTGGTCCTGGGGCAATTTTAGGCGGTCTCCAGACGACCGGCAAGCCTTCGCTTGCCGGCGCCACCCGGCTTGCCAGTTGTTCGCATCCCGTACGGACCGTGCCACAGGCAGCCGCCCCGCCATGAGGGCCGGGATTGGCATGGACGCCCAAATATTGTGGTGTGCGCCCAAGCTCTTGTGGCCCGGGCGGGCAAGTGCGGGATTTCGCGTGGTAGGGCGAGCGTCCCCGCTCGCCTGAAGAGGTCGTGCGGGGACGCACGACCTACAAGGGGCTGCAAAACGTAGTCGCACCAAATATTGTGCCTGCGGCGCGAAAAACGTTGACGGGAGGGGAAAATTCTGCTAAGAAAAAGAGTTTTTACGAAGTCGGGGCGGTTTGTCGGGGCCGCCGGATCGGGCAGGGAGACGTCGCTTCATCGAAGTTGCGGGGCTTCGGCCGGATGCTCGGGCAGTGTGCCCAGTCCGAACGATGCAAAACGAGGCGCGGTTCGTCGCGCCCGAGTTCGCACGACGCAGGACGAATGACGAGAAGTATATGTCTCTGGATGATTTCAGAAAACGCATAGACGAGATCGACGCGCAGTTGGTGAAACTGCTCAACGAGCGTGCGCAGGTCGTTATCGAGATCGGGAGGTTGAAGTCGGATGCCGACCGGCCGGTCTATGCGCCGGACCGCGAGAAACAGGTCCTGGCCAAGATCACGAAGGGCAACGAGGGGCCTCTGCCCGACCGGACGCTGGTGGCAATCTGGCGGGAGATGATGAGCGGCTCGTTCGTGCTGGAGAAGCGGCCGCGGATCGCCTATCTGGGTCCGGGGGGCAGCTTCAGCCATACGGCGGCCATGCTGAAGTTCGGCCGGAGCGTCGAATATGAGCCGCTCGCCGATATCCGGGGCATCTTCGACGAGATCAGCAAGGACCATTGCGACCTCGGGATCGTTCCGATCGAGAACTCCACCGGCGGCGGCGTCATTGAGACCCTCGATGCGCTGATCGATACAAATGTGAAGATTTGCGCCGAGGTCCTGATGACCATCCACCACAACCTGTTAGCGAATTGCTCGCTGGAAGAGGTGGAGAAGATCTACTCGAAGCCGGAAGTCTTCGCCCAGTGCCGGAACTGGCTGGCCTCGACGTTCAAGGAGACCAACACGATCGCTGTCGCCTCGACGGCCAAGGCGGCCCAGATGGCTTCTGAGGAGTCCTACGCGGCGGCGATTGGCTCGCGCGTGGCGGCGGAATTATACGGTCTGAGTGTGGTCTGCCAGAACATCGAAGATATCACGAACAACGTCACGCGGTTCCTGGTCGTCAGCCGCGAGGATGCCCGGCCGACCGGCGAGGACAAGACCGCGATCCTGTTCAGCACCGCCCACAAGGCCGGGGCGCTGGCGGATGTCCTGGAAGTGTTCAAAAAGTACAGCATCAACTTGACGAATATCGAATCCAGGCCGAGCAAGAAGCGAGAATGGGAGTATTACTTCTTTGTCGATTTCCTCGGGCACCGCACGGAAGAGAGAGTGCAGGCCGGATTGGAAGAAGCCCGGCAGCATTGCCTGCAGCTCTCGATCCTCGGCAGCTTCCCACGGGCCACCGAGTTGCTGTAGCGCTGCGGTCCCGAATCGCACGACAGATTTCGAAAGATACAGGAGAAAACGATGAGAAAACCGTTCGTGGCGGGTAACTGGAAGATGAACGGGGATGGTCGCTCCAGCGTGGAATTGGCGAAGGCCGTGGCCTCCGGCGCATCCGGGCTGGCGAGAGAGAAAGTCTCGGTGGCGGTGATTCCTCCGTTTGTGTACCTGCAATCGGTTGTCCAGGCGATCAGGGCCTCCGGCATCGCCGTGGGCGCCCAGGATATCTATATCGAGCCCAAGGGGGCCTTCACCGGCGAGATCAGCGCCGCCATGCTGAAGGACGTCGGCTGCAACTACGTCCTGTGCGGGCACTCCGAGCGACGCCACGTGATGGGCGAGCCGGACGAGCTGGTGGGCAAGAAGGTGACGGTGGCCCTCCATGGCGGGCTGCTGCCCATTCTGTGCGTCGGCGAGCTGCTCGAGGAGCGTGACGCCGACCAGGTCGAGGCCGTGGTCGCCCGGCATCTTAAGACGGGCCTGGCGGACCTGAACGGGGACAAGATGTCGGCGGTGACCATCGCCTATGAGCCGGTCTGGGCGATCGGAACGGGCCGGACCGCCACGCCGCAGCAGGCACAGGAAGTGCACGCGATCATTCGCAACCTGCTGGCCGAGATGTATGATGAAGAGCTCGCCCAGGAGACTCGGATCCTCTACGGCGGATCGGTAAAGGCTGACAATGCCGCGGAACTGATGGCCAAGGAGGACGTGGACGGCCTTCTGGTCGGCGGGGCCAGTCTGAAGGCGGATGAATTCGTGCGGATCATTCAAGCTGCGGCATGAAAATCCAGAGCATCGCAACGTCGTTTATATTTGAGGCATGTACATGGTTATGACTCTCTTACCGCTGTCGCAGGTTGGCATTCTGATGAAGTTCGTGGCCGTCCTGTTCGTACTGGTCTCGATCGTTCTGGTCCTCGTCATCCTGGTCCAGAAAGGTCGAGGCGGCGGCTTGAGTGGGGCGTTTGGCGGCGGCATGGCCAGCGGTCTGCTGGGCTCGAAGACCGGCGACTTCCTGACGTGGGTGACCATCATCCTGGTTGCCGTCTTTCTGTTGCTGGCGATCGTCATGGCGAAGTTCTACAGGCCGCGGGTCGGCCAATATGGCGCCGAGGCGCCCGTCGAGACGGCCCAGCCCGTGCCCGTCGAACAGCTACCGGCGACGCCGGACGCGACGGATACGGACGCCCAGCCCGGCCAGGGCGTCGATGCCAACGCGATTGGCGGCTGATTTTCGCATCCGTTCGCTGCGACATGCAGTCTTTGCATGTCGGGAGTTGCCTGGAACGTCACTTACTCATTGAAGGCACGTCGCAATGCTCAATAGCATGACCGGATACGGTGAGGCAGCGGGCGATCTCGATGGTGTGTCCTACGTCGTTGAGATCAAGGCCGTCAACAACCGTTACCTCAAGACGATCATCAAGCTGCCGGAAGGCAGCTCGTTCCTGGAAGAGAACATCGACAGGGAGCTGCGCAAGGGCCTCTCGCGTGGCACGATTAACTACGTGCTTCGGCTCAAGGGCATCTCGGCGAACGCCCTGTTCGAGATCGACGAGCCGGCCCTGCAGTCGATCGTGGCGAGACTCAGTAAGGTCGGTTCCTCCGTGGGCGTCGAGGGGGCCATCGACCTGGCCAGTTTACTGGATCTGCCGGGAATCGTGCAGCCGGTGCGGCCGGATGAGGAGCAAAGTGCAAAGGTCAAGGAACTCGTGCAACGCCTGACCCGGGAGGCCCTGGACAACCTCAAGCGGATGCGCCAAGCCGAGGGCGGCTTCCTTGAGGCGGACCTGAAAAAGCACTGCGACGCCCTACAGGAGGAACTGGAGCTCATCCGCCAGCGCAGCGACTCGGTGGTCCAGGAGTACGCCAAGAGGTTGCGAAAACGGGTCGATGAGCTGCTGGCTGAGGCGAAACTGAAGCTCGACGAGCAGACCCTGGCGCGGGAAGCGGCCATCCTGGCCGACCGCTCGGACATCTCGGAGGAAATCGCTCGGCTGGACGCCCATTTGCAGCAGTTTCGGCAGATTTGCCAGACGGACGGGCAGGCCGGTCGCCGGTTGGATTTCCTGAGCCAGGAGATGCTTCGCGAGGCAAATACGGTCGCCAGCAAGGCTTCCGACGCCCAGATCGTGAGGTCCGTTGTGGATATCAAGTGCCTGATCGAGCGCCTCAAGGAGCAGATTCAGAATATCGAATGACCACGACAGCGAAGGAACCGGCCGCGTTGCGGTACGTACAGTGCGTATGAGCGATGTGATGTATCTTTCCCCTTCGATTGAGGTACGATGACACAGGCAGATGACCGTAAGGAGGCTCGGGGCAAGCTGATCATCATCAGCGGCCCATCGGGCGTGGGCAAGAGCACGATTACGAGGGAGGTGATTCACCGGCTGGAAGAAGCCTACCTCAGCGTTTCGATGACGACGCGGCCGCAGGCGCCCCCCGAACAGGACGGCCGCGAATACTGGTTCGTCTCCCGAGAGGAGTTCCGCAGGCGGATTGAGGAAGGCTTGTTTCTGGAATACGCGGAAGTCTTCGGGAACCTGTACGGCACCCCGCGCGATAAGACGGACGAGGCGCTGCGGGCGGGCAAGACCGTGATTCTGGAGATCGACGTACAGGGCGCCAGGCAGGTCAAGGCGATGTGCCCGCAGGTGGTGATGATTTTCATCCTGCCCCCGAGCGACAAGGTGCTGGCGGAGCGCATGGGGCACAGGGGCCGTGAGAGCGCCGAGGCGGCGAAGCGACGGCTGGACAACGCCGGCAGCGAAATCGCCGCCGCGTGGCAGTACTACAACAATATGGTCATCAATGACGACCTCGAACAGGCAGTCAAGGAAGTTGTGAAGATCATCAGACAGACGCCGGCCGTTGACCGGAAACCGGATACAGATCAAGAACTCGTTGGAGAACGATAATGCTGGAAGAACTCAAGAGTCAGGAGATCGTGAAAAAGGCCGGCGGCCGGTTCAAGCTGGCCGCTCTGATCCAGAAGCGGATGGCCGAACTGCTCCAGGGCTCCCGTCCACTGATTGAGAATGCCGAGGGCAGGACCTTGATGGAGGTCGTCGTGCAGGAGATCCTGCAGGACAAGATCACGATCGACGATACCCCTTCGGCGCGCAAGACCGGGCTCGACGTGGAACGCGGGGCCGATGAGGCGGAACGAATGTTTGGCAAGCGCCCCTTCTGAGCGGACGACAGGCGCAGAGATGCTCAAAGACCACAACATCCTACTCGGGGTAACGGGCGGGATCGCCGCCTATAAGGCGGTGGATCTCGCCAGCAAGCTGATCGCGACCGGGGCCGGCGTCCGCACGGTCATGACCGAGAGCGCCTGTCAGCTCGTCGGGCCGAAGAGCTTCGAGGCCGTCACGCACGCGCCCGTGTATACGAGCTTGTGGAGCGATCCGGAAGGCCATGAGACCACCCACATCTCGCTGGCCGACTGGGCCCGGATCGTGGTCGTCGCGCCGGCCACTGCCAATATCCTTGGCAAAGTCGCCCACGGGATCTGCGACGATCTGCTCAGCACGACCCTCTGTACATGCTGGGCGACGCCCATGCTGTTTGCCCCGGCGATGAACACGCGGATGTGGGAGAATCCGGCCACGCAGCGCAACCTCGAGACCTTGCGCGGGATGGGAATCCGCATGGTCGGCCCGGTCGCAGGCCGGCTCGCCTGCGGCACGGAAGGCATGGGCCGGATGGCCGAGCCCCAGGAGATCCTCGCGGCCATCGAGACCCTGGCCGCCGAGACAGTCAAAAGCCAAGGGTAGAGGAGCCGCAACAGGCTGTTTTTTCCTGCCCTGGGGAGTGTGACGAAGCCCCGTAAAACACCCAAACGCGGGAACAGCACGAAAACGTACGAGAGGCAAGCATGTCTACCCAAGCGTAGACACGGCGCCCAGCCGGTCATGAAGCTCATGCCTACTCGGCCACAATCCCGTTGTCCCCCCGGCCCTGGGGAACGTCATTTGTGCTTGACAGAGAGCGGCCAGGATTGGCAGAATAGGGGCTATAATAGGAATAGCGCAGAATAGCGTTGCGGCCTCCACCTTGGAATGGCGCGATGGCGGACCTGACATTGCCTGTGTACGCCAGGTCGGGGAGAACGGTCCCGAGATCGGGTCCGAAAAGCGAATCCTGGGGGGCAACGGAGCGGATGCGATGACAGGAAGATCAAGACAAATTGTCCGTCGCAGACCGACTTCGGCCGGACCGAAAATGCTGTCTACCCCAATCATCCATCAACAATCATCCTTCATCCGTCTGCATGCCTTTACGCTCATCGAGCTGCTGGTGGTCATTGCCATCATCGCGCTGCTGATGGCGGTCCTGCTGCCGACGTTGTCGCGGGTTCGCAGGCAGGCAAGGGCGGTCGGCTGCCAGTCCAACCTGAAACAATGGGGCCTCATCTTCTCGATGTACGCGAATGAGAATGATGGGAGGTTTCCCGGTTGGGTCGAGACACTGGAGCCCTGGCCGGAGGTGCTCAAGGCCCTGTGGCCGTATCAGCAAGACACCGACGATCTATTCTTGTGCCCAATGGCCAGGAAGCCGCAGAGCGAACAACTCAATTCGAGCGATTCGCGGCTCGGCAGCACGTTCTCCCCCTGGTCCCTGCGCGGTACCTTCAGCCGTCCACGACTGGACTGTAGCTACGGCCTGAATCTCTGGGCCCAATATGTGCCCGGGTCCGGGCCGGGCGGATCACATGACTCCCGCTACTGGCAGACGGTTCCCGCCCAAGGCGCCGCGAATGTCCCCCTGTTGCTGGACAGTGTCTTATGGTGGGCCTGTCGATCGACCGAGACCAAGCCTCCCGCCTACGAAGATGTCTGGGCCGACAGTTCGCTGCCCTGCTGCATGAATCGCCATGAAGGGTTCGTGTGCGGCATCTTCATGGATTGGTCCATCCGAAAAGTGGGCCTCAAGGAATTATGGTCTTTGAAGTGGCATCGCGACTATGACACCCATGGCCCCTGGACCAAGGCCGGGGGCGTGCAACCGGACCACTGGCCGCAGTGGATGCGGAGGTTCAAGGACTACTGAGCGTGCATCGCGAGCCGGAACGTTTTCATCTCTGGCGGCGGCTGGCCTTGGCTCTCCTACGGCGTTCTGATAGAATCCGACGATGGTTCGTCAAAAGAATAGCAAGCAGGAGCGACGTGTGATGCGTTTTCTGATTACGGCCGGGGGCACCCGTGAATATATCGATCCGGTGCGGTTCATCTCAAATGCCAGCAGCGGCCGGATGGGCTATGCCCTGGCCCGCGCCGCCTTGAAAGCCAGTCATGATGTCACCCTGATCACGACCCCGACTGCCCTGAAACCGCCTACCGGCGCCAAGGTGGTCGCCGTGGAGAGTGCCGCCCAGATGTTCGCGGCGGTGAAGGAGCATTTCGCCGGCTGCGACTGCCTGATCATGGCCGCCGCCGTGGCCGACTACACCCCCGCCCGGCCCGCCAAAACAAAGCTCAAGAAGGAGGCGGCGAGACTCACTCTGGAGCTCAAGCCGACGCCGGACATTCTCAAATGGGCCAGCAAACAACGTAGGGGGGGCCGTGCCCACCATGGTCCCCAGATCGTGGTCGGCTTCGCCCTGGAGGATAAGGATCTGCATGCCAACGCCGAGCGGAAAATGCGCGACAAGAACCTCGACATGATCGTCGCCAACGCCCCCGACGCTATCGGTGCCGAAAAAACAACCGTTCATGTCAAGTGCGGTGATCTGGGCTGGGTGAAGATTGCCAATGCGACCAAGGCGACCATTGCGAGAAGGATCATTTCTTCATTGGTCTCGTGCATGTCCATCAGCGAGCACACACTCC
The DNA here is from genome assembly GCA_965603505.1 of uncultured Phycisphaerae bacterium. Lineage (GTDB taxonomy): Bacteria > Planctomycetota > Phycisphaerae > Sedimentisphaerales > Anaerobacaceae > PLanc-01. The sequence goes on from CBFDDG010000137.1 coordinate 9,072, forward strand.
CAGGTTTGTGAGTTTGTCGCATTGCAGCCTCCAGCATGTCTGGGTAGAATCACCTTGCCGTCACAGGAGATAAGGCTCCGCAGGAGTGCGACCTGAGCACTGTGGCGGCGCCATACAGCATGGGGTCGGCATCTCGCGGGGTGTCGCCCCTTTGCGAGCATGCTGGTGGCTTCAATGCGATAAACTCCCGCCTCGCCAGAGGCGGCATGAGTGGGAGACGGGAAAATGAAACCGATAGCTCAGACAGTTGCTCTCTTGGTGTTGTCCGTGTCGATGGCCGTGGGTGCCGCTGCGGCCGAGCGGCCCGTCTGGCCGGTCAAGGTGAGCGATAACGGCCGGTACTTCGTGGATCAAAAGGGCGCCCCCGTCTTCTGGCTCGGGACGACGCAGTGGCAGCTCTTTCGCGAGTACACAGTCGAAGACGCTCGCACGATCATGGAGAAGACGGCAGACAAGGGCTTCGTCTTCGCGCAAGTGATGCTCATGGGCGTCGGCGACGGCACGAAGCCCAACGTGTACGGAGAAAAGCCCTGGATTGACGACAATCCGCTGACGCCGAACGAGGCCTATTTCCAAAACGTGGACGCCGTGCTTCGGATCGCCGGCGAGACCGGCGTGAATATCTCGACGACGCTCTACCACCAGCGGTATCGCAAGTACATCACCGTGGACAATGCTCGCGCCTGGGCCAAATGGCTGGCGCAGCGGTACAAGGACGCGCCGAACATCGTCTGGTCCATGACACCGGAAGCGAAGCAGGAATTTGTCGCGGTCCTGCGCGAGCTGACGGCCGGCCTGCACGAGGGCGACGGCGGCGCTCACCTCATCACCTTCAAGCCCGACCCCGCACCCTACTCCTCCAGCTTTATTCACGATGAAAACTGGCTCGATTTCGACTCGATGCAGACGTGGAAAAGCGTCGAGCTGATTTATCCCATGGTGACCCACGACTACAACCTCCGGCCGATCAAGCCCGCGCTGATGGCGGAGGGCGCGTACGAGCAGGGCTCGGAATATGGGTTCGACGTAAGCCCTCTGTGGATTCGCAGGCAGGCCTACTATTCCTACTTAGCGGGCGCCCATCACACCTACGGCCACAACGATAGCTGGCGCGTCCTACCCACCTGGAAGAAGGCCCTCGACGCCCCCGGCGCCGTGCAGTTGCGAGTCCTCAAGAAGATCTTCACCCGTCTGAACGAGTGGTGGTATCTCGTTCCCGACCAGTCGATTTTCGCCACCGGCGGCCAAACCACGGGTCAGGTTCTGAACCTCGCCGCCCGCCACAAGGATGGCAAATGGGTGATGGTCTACCT
>CBFDDG010000138.1:0-10356 GCA_965603505.1 uncultured Phycisphaerae bacterium
TGGGCGTGGTCGATTACTACCTCTGGACGCACCGCCCATAGGGAATCCCGATTCGCGTTCAGACGTCGACGCGAAATGACTGTCGTCCAGCAACCCCTTGAGATTCCTTCCATCGCCGTTATGATAAGCTTCCGTTTACTACTTGTGCACCGCGGTAAGGCGGCCACGATTTTGAACAACCGTACATGGAGCGCTGAGTACAACCATCATTGGGTGATACACCATGCCAGAAGACAAGACAGCTATCAGCATCTTCAATGACGTGATTGGCCCGGTGATGCGTGGACCGTCCAGTTCGCATTGTGCCGCCGCGCTGCGGATTGGGCGACTGGCCCGGGACTTGATGGGCGGCGATTTGCGCGAAGTCACGGTCGAATACGACAGCCGGGGTTCCCTCGCAACGACCCATCACAGCCAGGGCTCGGATATGGGTCTGTTCGCCGGCCTGATGGGCTGGGACGCCACTGACGAGCGCCTACCACAATCTGACCAGATTATCCGGGAGACCGGTGTTCGTGTCAGCATCAAGATCGCGAACCTTCACGACCTACACCCGAGCACGTACCATCTCGCCCTCTTGGGCGAAAGCGAGAGCCACGTGATGACGGCCATCTCGAAGGGAGGCGGCATGGTCGAGATTATCAATCTCGATGGCTTTTCGCTTTCGATGGAGGGGGACTACTATGAGACTCTCATCCGCCTTGAGCCAGACGGGTTGCAGGCATTCCCTTCCCTCGAGCAAGCCGTTGAGGAAGACCATATACTGGTGCACAAAGGCAGTAACGATGTGCTCGTTCAGATCAAGGCACAGCGGTTCGTCGAGGCCTCCGAGATCCTCGGCCGTTTTGGACCACAGGTGGTACGCTATGTGAAGCGTCTTTCCCCTGTCCTACCCGTCTTGTCCCGAAGGAATCTGCAGGTGCCATTCTCTACCTGCGCAGAGATGCTCCGCTGCACTGACGGCCGCCCTACACCTCTGTGGGAACTGGCACTGCAATACGAGAGTCAGCGCGCCAATCTAGCGCCGGGGGACGTGATTCGCCGCATGACGGAGATTGTGAGCATCGTCCGATCCTCCATCGAACATGGAATCCACGGCACCGCGTACCCCGACCGGATTCTCGGCCATCAGTGTGGCCTGTTCGGGCAACAGATGGAAGCAGGACGCCTTCTGGAGGCGGGCGTGCTCAACCGAATCGTGCTCTATGTGACGGCGCTAATGGAAGTCAAGAGCGCAATGGGAGTCATCGTAGCGGCGCCCACAGCAGGGGCCTGCGCCGCACTTCCCGGAGCATGTCTGGCCGTTAGCGATGCGCTCGGCTTGACGGACGACGATGCGGCCAGGGCGATGTTGGCCGGTGGTATCATCGGAGTTCTCATTGCCACGAAGTCCACGTTTGCCGCTGAGGTGGCCGGCTGTCAGGCCGAATGTGGGGCTGCATCCGGTATGGCAGCGGCAGCTTTGGCCACCCTCGCGGGTGGAGATGCCACGCAAGCCGTTGTGGCCGCATCGATGGCGCTACAGAACTCGCTTGGTATGGTGTGCGATCCCGTTGCCAATCGCGTGGAAGTGCCTTGTCTGGGCAAGAATGTTATGGCGGCGGTCAATGCCCTGGCGTGTGCGAACATGGCATTGGCTGACTATGATCCCGTCATCCCTTTGGATGAAGTGATTCAGGCGATGGACCTGGTCGGACGCGCTCTTCCGCGGGAGCTGCGGTGTACGGGGCTGGGTGGATTGTCGGTGACCAGGACATCCCGGCAGATCGAGGATCTCCTTCGGGATAACCGCAGCAGTCACGCCAAGAAGGAGACCCCCTGATGAATACACCGTCCAGAGCTGTTCGCATCCTTTCGGCCGATGACGTTCGTAGGGCGCTGCCTATGGCCGAGGCCATAGAGGCAATGAGAACGGCCTTTTCGCAGTTAGCATCAGGGGGCGTGAGGATGCCGGCTCGCAGCCACATAGACATTCCAGAACACGACGGCACCACGTTGTTCATGCCCTCATACGCGCCGTGCTTCGACAACATTGGTGTGAAGGTCGTAAACGTGTTTGGAGCAAATACTCAAAGAGGGCTGCCAAGAATTCAGGCCCTTGTTTGTCTTTTTGATGATGCGACCGGAACACCCAGGGCCATCCTCGACGGCACATCTCTAACCGCGCTTCGCACAGGAGCCGCGTCGGGGGTGGCGACAGATCTGCTTGCACGATTGAACGCATCCGTTGTTGCCATCCTCGGAGCTGGTGTCCAAGCACGAACACAACTGGAGGCCATGGTTGCGGTCAGGCCCATTCGTACAGTCAAAGTCTATGATCCTCTTCCGGAGGTGGGAAATGCGTTTGCCTTGGAGATGAGCACACGTCTCAAGGCCGAGATCGATGTGGTTCCCAGCACGCGGGAGGCAGTCACGGGAGCCGATGTTGTCTGCGCCGCCACGGTCTCACGAACGCCGGTTTTTGACGATGCGGACATTGCACCAGGCACCCACATCAATGCGATCGGCTCCTACAAGCCGGATGTGCAAGAGATTCCTGCGGAGACAATATGCCGTTCACGAATCGTCGTCGATCATCGCGAATCGGCGCTCGCCGAGACAGGTGACCTGATAATCCCACTGCGGCAGGGTCTGATTGCCCGGGCTGATATTGACACAGAACTCGGCGAGATTCTCATCGGAAAGGCCGTCGGGCGCGCGAATGATGATGCCATCACCCTGTTCAAATCCGTCGGAGTCGCGATCCAGGACCTCGCGGCAGCCGCGTATGTGGTTGCGCGCGCAGAGGCCCAACAACTGGGTACTTTGGCCACAATATGAAGTCTCTGCGCGTAGCGCACATAACGCGTTCCCCCCCAATCACTGGTCTGATCCACTATGTGCCTGTCAAGCACCAATGGGACCACTATGGGAATCCGGCTATCCCCTTGAATCATATACACTTACGTCCGGAGGCTCCGCACTGGCATTGGGCCCCCGTCAAAGGCCATACTGTCTTGTAAATTGGCGTGGCTTTCATCGGTCTACGGAGCGTTGGAGGAGGCGCCATGACAGAGAAGCTTGACATCCTCAACGCCGCCGGAGACATCGACTTCCAGGGCATCAAAGGACCCCGGACGGATTTGTCACGTCCGGGGTCCCAAGCCCATGTCGTGCACTATCGGTCGCCGGCGAGGTAACGCACTTCGGCGGCGGACAATGCACGGTCGTAGATACGAAAGTCATCGATGGAACCCAGGAAATACGCATCCGCGCTGTACTGGGATCTACCGATCCAGTTCTGGGTCGTAACGCCCATGTCCCTGGGCAACTGAGCCGTGCCGCCCGAGGCGACAGGCTCCCCGTCGACATAGATGGTGGTCGTCGTGGCCTGGGTGTCGATCGTGACGGCCACGTGGTGCCAGCCGACACTCAAGGGGGTGGGGCCGTCCACGATCTGCTCAGCCCCTGTGGACCCGCGAACCACGAAATTCATGTTCCCGGCCGTGCCTGTGCGGGGGCAGAAGAACATGTAGCGCGAGGTGCCCGAGCCGAAGTCGAAGAGCCGCTGCCAGGCGCCGCTGCCGCCGCCGAAGTAGACGTTCGTAGCGACCGTCGTATCCGTCAGTGTCGCAATGGTCGGGCCAATAGGCAGGTCTACGTGGTCGTTGGTGCCGTCCATGTTGAGAACCTGGCCGTAGCCGGCCGGGCCGTCCGCATACGTGGGATCGCCCATAGGCGTGCCGTCATTTCCATTGCCGGAGCCGTCCTGCAGGTTGCCTTCCATCAAATACTGCGCGACCAGACCGTCGTTGCCGGGGTCGGCCGGTGCGACCACATCGGGAGGCGTGCCGTACAGGCGGATATCATCGATGTAGAGGGTCCCGGTTCCGCCGGATGCGCCGTTGCCGACGCCGACCGTCAGGCTGCTGACGCTCGTGAGATTCACACCCAGCGAGGTCAAATCGATGTTCCACTGCTTCCACAGGGACATCGTCGTGGCGGCACCGCCGGTGTAGGGCACCTCCTTATTGTTGATCTTCACGTACAGCGGCGCCGGAGCGTTGTCCAGGCGGCCGTGGAAGAACAGAACCAGCGTGGTGATGCCATGCTTGGTCCAGTTCTGCGGGGCGTCGAATGTGCGTACGGCCTGGGAGAACGTGCCTGGGGAGTTGTCGTAGGCCAGCGGCATGGACTGCCTTCCGCCGTGGACGATGGCTTGCTCCGCAAAGGGCGCCGCGTTGTAGCCGACCTGCGAGCCGCCGTTTTGCGGATTCTCCAGACCGTCGCTCCAGGCGTGCCAGATCGTCGCTTCGGCCTCGATGTCGTCGGTATAGCTCTCGAAGTCATCCACAGAGGCGTAATCCTCGGTCGTGAAGCTCCAGACCTCGCCGGCATAGTCGCCGGTGTCGCCAAGCTCATCGACCTTCCAGTAGTAGGTGGCCCCAAGGTCCAGAGCCGGGGCATAGGCGTGTTCAGACACGGTGTGGCCCGGAACGAGGCCATCGGCTACGGCATCGGCATCGGTGTCGATGTACACGGTGTGCGATGTGGCTTCCCGGCCCGGTCGCCAATTCAGTCCGCTCTCAATGCCGACGGCCGTGGCGCCATCCGCCGGTTCGGGCTCAAACGCCTGCATCGGGACGTAGGAGAACCGAACCTCGCTGAGGCTGGTCATTGCAGGGGAGAGCCAACTGGCCGTGATCGTCAGTTTGACGTACCTCGCAGCGACCCCGCCGAAATCGACAGCGGTGTTCGCCGTGTAGGTGGCCTCGCCCGTTCCCTGCCCAAATTCGGGCACATTCTCCAACGGGGTCCAGGTCTCGCCATCGGTGGAGTACTCGATCGTGACGTTCTTGGCCCCGAAGCCCATGATGGTCTCGATTCCCGAGTTGGCGTTCCATACCTGCAACTCGTGCAGAGAGTATTCCTTGTCGAACGTGTACTGGATCCAGGCCGGCAGGATGCCTACCCACATGTCGTCCATAGTGGAGGAGTGCTGACCGAGTGCGTCGAGTCCGGAACCGTCGATGGTCCGGGCCGCAGGCGAGGTGGGCTGCTGGCTGGAGGCCTTGACCGTCACGCTGGTGATCGGATAGGCATACGGCTCGACAGTGAAGCTCCAGGCGTCGCCTTTGAAGATCATGTCGTCCGGGGCCTCATTGACCTCGTCGATTCTCCAATAATAGATCTGGCCGTATTCGAGCGGGTCAGCGGGCTCGTACTCCGTGGCCGTCTGGCCCGGGCTGACCAGGGTCCCCATCGGATTGTCCGGGCTGGCGCTGTCGACGTCGTCAAAGGAGGTGCCGAGGTACACGTCGTGCGAAGCGGCGAATCCGCCGGGCATCCAGCTCAGCACGACATCACGAGGCACATCGACGGCTTCGTTGGGCGGCTGAGGATCGCCCGCGAACTCCCGCGCCGGCATGCCGTTCTGGAAGATCGCCATCACCTCGTCCGCCGACAGCTCACGGTTATACATCGCGACCTCGTCGATGCTGCCCAAGTACTGCTGGCCACCGCTCGAACTTGCCTCTGCGCCGATCATGAGCGGCCAGTCGTTCGGATTGATGTCCACCTGCCCGGCGGACTGGGCCTCGCCTTCCATCTCGCCGTCGACGTACATGCGAAGCGTTTTGTTGCCGAACGTGCTGGTAATGAAGTGCCATTCATTGTCCATGACCACGGTCGTCCCATCCACCAGCGATGTGGTGTTGTTGACGAAGAACTCGAACCGTGGGAGACCGACGTTCAGAGTCAAGACCAGATCGAAACCACTCGTCTGCCACTGGGATTTGTCGATCACCCGGGACCAGTTCGGGACCGTCGTCGCCTTGACCCAGGCCAACAGGCTGACCTCGGCCGTCACATCATACTGGGGGACCTCCGGAACCGTGACGTGCGAGCCGCCGACGAAGTCCAGCGCCGTGCCCTTCTGGCCTGCGACCCAGACGGCGTTGCCGACGACAGTGCCGGGATTGTTATAGCTGGAAACGTCCTTGGCCGTGGTGCCGGCGCCTTCGTCGAACGGCAGGTACAGGACCAGGGATTCGTCGACCGCCCGCGCCTGCAGGCTCATCAGCAGGCCTAGTGCCACAACAATGATCAGTCTCGACTTGCTCATGGTGCAACCTCCTTCCAATTCTCTTCGTGCCAACGTGCTGTTACGAACGATGCTCCTTCGCGATCTGGATCCCAACGTTTTCCTGCGCCGGACTCGTCGGGTCTCCCTTCCATCATACCATTATAGGAACAACTCCCCACACATCGCAAGCAAAATCGCCCCATGGGCGGTAGAAACCGGGTTTTTCCCATTCGCCTCGGCCATCCTGGCATTTCGGGATCACCCGATTCTCACCCTATCGCCGGCAGAATGGGATCGAAGATCAGAGGTCCTCCAGACCTCCCGCGAACAAAACACTCAAGTACGAGTGGTTCGAACACGTCCCGGCAAAGGCCGGGACCGTCTGCAGCGACATAGCCATGACTTGCCCCTGAGTTGGCAACACGCACTTCCCGATCATACAATGACGCAATCTCGCTGTTGTTCTGCGATCTCCTCCGCTTTGCCTTTGTCTACGACATTGAATTTCACGGCCCGACAACTTCTATGACGGCCGTGTCGACCGTTTGAATCGTTACGATTCTGGTGGCCTCGTCTCGGACCCCACTCCTCCGAAGCGTTCGGTCCTGGCTCTGACCATCGGGTCCAGTCGGCGCGCCGTCCAATCCGCACACGGCTATTGCAGTCGGTTCGCCACGAAACGCAAGGGTTTGAGGAATGCCATACCGCTGTCGATGAGCCTTGACCGAAAGAGCGATGGGATCACATTGATCCTGACACGTCTCTCTGTTTCCGCTGCCAGGTGTGAGCGCGGACGATCGCGGTTCTTGCCACTCTAAGGGACTCCCTACAAAGAGCCTTGAGTCTGGACAGTTCAGCGAATAACATACGCGATGGATTCAGCAACGGGCCGTTGTGCCTCCGCATGGCCGGATGAATGAATGGACGGCGCACGTCTGTCAAACACAGGAGAACCGGATGAAGTGTTCAAATCTCGTGCTTCTCGCCTGCTTACTACTGTCGGCAGTATCCCCGGCAAACAAAGTGACTGCTGACAACCAGGACGCCGTGACAACCGCGCCGTCTCGACAGTCGGCCACCCCTTCGCCGCTGTACTTGCTGACCTATGACCATGGCGGCCTCGTCCTGTGGGGGCGAGAGCATTTTGCCGACCATTTGAAGTCTGCGGTCTCCTGGCTGGATCGATACCCGAGCTTCAAAATCGGCCTGGACAATGAGGCCTATACCTACGACAAACTGGCCGAGGAAGATCCAGCCCTGCTCGAGGAGATCCGCCGCTGCCTGCGAGACTACCCCGGCCGATTCGGCATCGGGACATGCACCTACGGCCAACCGCTCTCGGTGTTCGTCAACGAGGAGTCCAACATCCGTCAGATCGGCTTCGCCCTGGCGGCGGACCGCGACCACTTTAGCTGCGCGCCCAACGTGTATCTCATGAGCGAACATGCGATGCACAGCCAGATGCCGCAGATCCTGAACGGCTTTGGCTTCACCGGCGCGATCATGCGGACGCATTACATGATGTACGGCTACAATCCTACCTTCGACGCGGCTATCGGCTGGTGGGTTGGATTGGACAATTCACGTATTCCCACGATCCCCACGTACAAAGGCCAGGGGGCGCAGTTCGGCCGGACGACCGTGGACAACTGGATCCTGACCCGCTACCCCGGTGACAACGCGCCGAAATCGCTTGCCGACTTCAAGAGCGAGTTCTCACACATCCAGCCTCTGCTGGCGACCCGCGCCGACGATGCGGGGCTCAGAAAGGAAGCGCTCGTCAAAGAGTACGAAGGCAAGCCGGGCTACCGGTGGATCTTGCTCGAGGAAATCCTTCCCAATTTCCCCGCGCCGGAAAAGGAGTTCCGAACGGCTTCGAATGATTTTGTCGTGCGGATGCCGTGGGGCTATTGCGGCAACGAGATCTGGAACATGTCCCGTCGTGCGGAAATTGGCGTGCTGACGGCGGAGCGGCTGGCCGCAATCGAACGCATGGTCGGCGGGCAGGACCATCATCGCGAATTAGAGCAGGCCTGGAAGAACCTGCTCGTTGCCCAGCATCACGACATCCAGATCTGCGGCCTGTTGTCCGATGCACGCACGTTCCTGCCCAAGTCGATCGACGCCTCCGGGAATGTCACGAAAGCCTCGCTGCGGTCTCTGGCCTCTCGGATGTCGGGCGATAAGCCGCAGGTTGTGGTTTTCAACCCGGTCTCGTGGTCCCGGAAGGACTGGGTCCAGGTTCCGATTTCGCTGCCTCGCGGCTGGGCCAGACGTCTCGAAGTGCGTCACGATAATCGCGTCGTTCCTTCGGCCATTCTCTCGGCCGATCTGCACTCCGATGGCAGTCTCAGAGACATCAGCCTGGGGATCCAAGCCGACCCGCCCGGCCTGTCCGTCGCCTCCTACGTTCTGGTTCCTGCCGACAGCGACTCCGCCGCAGGAACCGACACGCTCCAAATCGATCCTAAGAATCTCAGCATCACGACGCCCCACTTCGAGGTCCGTTTTCATCGCGACGGCGGCCTGTCCTCGCTGGTGGACAAGCGAGCCGACAGAGAGTTGATCCGAACGGGCAAGAGGAGCGCATTTTTCGCGGGCCGAATCGATGGCCAGGACGTGCAGTCCAAGGGAACCTGGGTTCTTCGACGCGCGCAAGGTGAGGCCCCCTGGGCGGTGGCCTGTGAGAACGGTTTCGTCGGGAGCATTCCCTACACGTTCCGGATGAAGATCCATTGCGACTCGCCCCGGATCGACTGCTGGGTCCGTTTTCACTTCGCCGGACAAAAGATCGGGCGGGTCAGTACGAATACGAGAGACCCCGTATCCGGATTCGTCCACGAGGACAAGCTCCGCTTCAAGATGTTCCCTGCCGTCAAGAGTGGAGCAGCCGTCGGTGTGCGAGACCTTCCCTTTGCGGTCTCGGAGACGACGGATCGCTACGTCAACGGCCTGTATTGGACCGCCGTGTCAGACGGGGACAACGGGCTCGCCTTCTTCAATCGCGGGACCATGGGGGCCGTACGCGAAGAGGATGCGGGATTCTCGATGCCGCTGGCCTACGCGATGTACTACGTCTGGGGCACACGCATGTTGACCGGGGATTTCACCTACGAGTTCGCGATCCGCCCCTTCACCGGCTCGTGGCGGAACACGGACCTGCATCGAGAAGCCATCGAATACAACTACCGGCCCGTGGGTCTGTACGCGGAGGCCGGAGGCGGCGAACACGGCCCTACCATCCAACCGATCACGATGAGCTCTTCGGCGCCCATCGTCTCCGCTTTCTACAACATCGGCAACGACTTCTACGCGCGTCTCTACGAGCATGCGGGACGCACTCGGCAGGTGACGCTGGGCTCCCCGATGGGCGATGCACATCTGACCGAGGTCGATCTGGCCGGCCGGGATTTGGGGGCCATATCCGGCCCGTTCGATCTCCGGCCCTGGCAAATCAAGACGGTACGCCTGCGTCTCAACGACAATTGACCGCGCAAGGACAGAAGACCGGTGCGTGCAGCTCACACCAGAGGATGAAAGCGGCATCTGTGATGCCGGCTGTTACAGATGCAGATGCTGCGACGCATAGCTCAGGCATCTCTTGATGTTCTCTTCCTCGAGCTCGACCTGCTTATCCAACGGAAGGTGACTCACCCGGGGCAGCGAGCCGCGCTCGACGGCGTGGCTCCGCACGTATCGCAACGTCCGCGCAAGGTCGGCGCCCGGAAGGTCCGCGAGCGTCACCCAGTACGCTTCCGTCAGGCACGGGACTCGCAGTGGATCGCGGGTCGCCATCTCCAGACTGAACCGGATCTCCGGATGGGCTTTCCGAACGATCTCGACCACAGCGGGAAGATCGAGCAGACCCTCGCCGAGCGGCACGTCGGCCAGGAGAAAACCCTGGTCGTACTCGCACAGGGCCATGTCCTTGAGGTGCGCCGAGCGCGCCCAAGGGGCCCACGTGCGGACCACGTCCATCGGGTCTTCCAGAAGCGCAATGCTATTGCCCGTATCCAGGCACACGCCGACGTATTCGCTGTCCAGCCGCCGGAGCATGTCCAGCATCTCGGGCGCGCGAAAATCCTTGTGGTTCTCGATGGCTAAATGAACGCGGTGGCGGGCCATGATGGGCTCGGCCAACTGCATGGACTTCCACGAGCGCTCGGCGAACTGGCGGAATTGCTCGAACGTGTCGAACTGCTCGTAACGTCGGCCGCCGATCGCGACGCGGATGACGCTCGCCCCCGCGCGCTTGGCCGTACGCACCTGTGCTTCAAACCGCTCCACATCGC
>CBFDDG010000139.1:0-10351 GCA_965603505.1 uncultured Phycisphaerae bacterium
ATCGCCGTCAAGGGCCAGCTCGGGACCATGGTTGGGGTGATGATTGTCCGCCGTGATCGTGGCCCCGAGTTTCTGCAAGGGGCTGGGCGTCTTCATCAGCTCGCGCACTTGCCCGAGCGCCAGCGTGTATGCAGGGTCGAACCTCTCGTCGGCCATGTAGGCCAGAAGGCTGCGACGCATCTGCCGGGCGACCGGACATTTGTCCAGATCGTTGACGAGATCGCTGCTGCACGCGAGGAGCTTGCCGTTGCCCACGCGGGCTTCGAACACGAGGGCGAGCTTTCTGGCCGTGACCCAGTCATCCACCACTTGGACGACGGGTTGCAGATCACGATGGGCGGTGAGAATGAACGGTGCGGCGTTGTGCATCAGCTCCCACCATTGCCAGTTCGAGTGATACTCCGTGGGGAACCGTTCGAGAGCCGGATGGTCCGGATCGCACAGGATGCCCAGCGTGTGGGGGGCCTGCCAGTTGGTCCAGACCGTGTTCCAAAAGATGCTCGAAAAGCCCATGCGGATCGGATGCCGCTCGTCGTTTCGGATCGCCTGTGCGGGCGGCAGCAAAAGGACCTTGCCGTCTCTTTCGAGATGGTCGGCCACCGTCTCATTCAACTCCCTCGCGATCAGGATGTCGGCGGCAGGCTCGGCCGGGGCATCCTTGGGGAACACCCAGAGGTCCCAGTCATTCGCCGCGTCCGTGCCGGGGATGGAGACTTCGAGATTCAGTTTCTCGGCGCGATCGACGTCGTCGAGTCTGACCTGCACTTCACCGATCGTGCTCAGAGTTCCCGTCTCCACCGTCTGTTTGGAGAGGCTGCCCTCGGCAACGGCGCCGCCGCGCGAATTGCGGAGCGTCCATTTCGGTGCGACGTTCTGCAGGTCGGACGGGCCGAAGTGCGCCAGGTCGATCCGAGCCTTCAGCGTCTCGCCGCTCTCGAAGATGCGCCGTTCGAGGCGCGCCAGCGGGACGGTCGGGCCTGAGAAGCGTCGATACTCCTCGGCCGAGATGTACCCTTTGGAATCCCAGAATGGATCCACCACGCCGACCAGGGCCGTTCCCTGGCCGGGGAAGTCGTGCAGGTCCAGCAACTGGAACCCGCCGAAGCCGGGCGTGCGCAAGGCCGACTCGATATCCTCCTTGTACAGCAGGGCCTGCAGCTTACCCGAGGCCATGAGGAAATCGTGGGCCTGGTGCAACATGCCGTTTCGTTCGAGCTGCTCTCGGAACACTTCGAAGTTCTTCGCCTTGAGCAGCCCCGTGTACTTCTTCATCTCCTCGAAGTTCGGGTAGACGCACCACTGCCCGATCTCGTGGCTGACGATCGGTACACCGCTGTGCTGCTTCACGAACTCGCTGTAGTCGGTCATCGTCTCGGCAGGCCCGGCGTTGACCCGGCTGCCCAATCCCTGGCCCCACTGCTGGATGCGCGGAGCCGGCGTACTGTGATAATCATTCTCCGGGATCAGCGGCCAGCCGGCGGCGGACGTATACAGCCGTCGCGGATCGCGCTGCTTCCAGTGCGTCACGAACTCGCCCAGGAATTTGTTCTGGTTCCGGCCGCCGGGCTCGTTGCCATAGGCCATGAACGTAAAGGAGGGATGATTTCCGTAGGCCTTGACCATGGCCTCACTTTCTTTGTACAGCCATTCGTCGAACGGCCCACCGTTGCCGACCGTCGCCCACGCGGAGCACTCGACGTGGTAATAGAACCCCAACTCGTCGGCGGCGACGAAGGCCGCCTCCGGCGGGCACCACGAATGGAAACGGATGTGATTCAGGCCGTGGGCCTTGCAGACGCGGATGATTCGCCTCCACGAGTCCGCGTCGGTGGGAGGGTGTCCCGTGAGCGGGAAGATGCAGCACTCCAGCGTGCCCCGAAGGAACGTTGGCTTGCCGTTGATGGCGATGCGTGTGCCCTCGGTTCCGACCTCGCGCATGCCGAATCGGACCGCCGCCTGGTCTTGGTAGCGATGGCTCGACGTTTGCCCGTCCAGCGCGACGGTCATCTCGTACAGCTCCGGATGGAACTCGTCCCACAGGCGGCAGTCACGGCCCATGTCATAGGCGCATCGGGCCTGACCGCCTCTCGCCGACCACGAGATCGGAACGGACAGTGTCCGGTTGCCCGCCTCCGGGACGCGGACCGATACGGCGCCGCTACCGGCTTTGCCCGTGAGATTGCCCAGCTTTACTGTCACGTCAACCGTTCGTTTCTCAACGTTCGGATAAACGCGGACGTCGTCGATCCACACCACGTCCGTCGCGTGCAGCTCGATGCGTCCGGCTATCCCGTTCCAGTTGCCCTGGGTATGATCCGAGATGCTATGTGCGTTGCGGCCGACGTCCACGATCATGCGGTTATCCACACGAATGGTCAGTCGATGTCTTCCGGGCTGCAGATCCGCGCCGAGCTCATAGTGGTGGGGCGTGCCCATTCTGTCCTGCGAGCCGAGACAGCGATCGTCCAGCCAGACGGTCGTCTTCCAGTGCGGCCGCTCCAGGAACAGGGTGATTCGTTTCCCCCGCCAGTCCGAGGGAATCTCGATCCGCCGCTGGAACCACGCGGCACCAACGTAATGGCGGTCCGGCTGGAGCCAGAAGGGCATCTTGAAATTGTCCGGCGTCTGATATTGCTCGTAATACGGATCGTCGCGCCAGATTCGATTGATGCTCCCGATCCATTGCGTTTCCATGGACGGGAGATCCCCAAACCCCTGGGCGGTGAGCACGCCGGGCAGTGCGATGGTTTCCGCGAGCTTGCGATCGAACCATTTCTCTGCTTCGCCCGAATCGCGGCGGTCCAGTTGAAACGACCATGTGCCCCCCAGGTCAATGCGGCTCGCATGCGCGGTCGGCGGGACCAGGAAGGCCAACGATAGAAGCAGGGCGGCTGTCGTAGCTTTCATCCGAATCTCTCCTGTACCAGATCTCTTAAGGTCTTACGATCTTCACCCCGGCGGGTGCCTCGATGTCACTATGAACGGTGCCGTCGGGGCGTTTCTCATGCCGGATTCTGATGACTCCCCTCGGTGTTGGGAATGTCCCCTCCACCCACTCCAGATCGGCCAAATGGGGCTCGACTCTCACGACGCGGCAGCCGGGCTCGACGATGGTCACGCCCAGGACGTGCTCGGAGAGCCACGCCGTGGGGCCGGAGGCCCAGCCGTGACACAGGCTGTGCCGGAAACCCTTGTAGCAGTAGTTGCCGAAGTCGCCGTGGATGTCCTTCTTGCCTTCGGGCACCAGCTCATCGATACGCGCCGCATTGGCCGTCCAATCGAGATCGAAATCCTCCCAGAACGTCGTGGCGCCGAGATCGAGCATGGCCCCCCAGTACTGCCGGATACAATCCAAGGCGCCTTGGTCGTCGTCGGCCAGGGCTCGCGCCTGGAGCACGTAATAGCCGTAGAAGGTGGACATTCGATGCGCCCCGTCCACGGCCATGACCTCGCGATTCAGCTTGCCGGCGTCCTCCAATCCGGCTAATGCCATCAGGGCCGCCGCCTGCTTGCTGTCGCACGGGTCGGGGACGTGTTTGCGGAGTCTCTCGATGGCGCCAAGGCATTTGTCGCGCGTCTCGGCTTCGTCGAGGACATCACACAACTTGGCGCCGTTCGTCAACGTCATCACCAGCAGGGCGTGCAGGCCCGCATGGATGGCCGGCGGGTTCTCAGCGGTCGGCCAGTCGAGGAAGCGCCAGGACGGCAGCGTCTCGCGATTGTCCGGCCCCACCTGCTTCGCCAGCAGGTCGAGCAGGCCCGTCAGATAAGGCCGTTGCTGCCGCAGATAGTCTTTGTCCGCCGTATGCATGTACCAGGAATGATGGAGCAGGACCCACCACATGGAATACGAGCTGATGCCGTTCATCCATTTGGGCAGCGGTGTCTCATCGCGGATGAGGTCCAGGCTCTTCGGCACGACCTCGCTGGCGCCGAAGACGGCACAGATCGTCATCGTTTCGGGGTGCATGTCGCCGATCCAGACGAGCCGGTCGCGCTTGATGCCGTCCCACAGGTAATCCTGCATATTCAGATGGACCGTGTACGCCCCGGTCCGCCAGATTCGGTTGAGCCTCTCGTCGTTGCAGCGGAACGAGCCTTTGTACTCCAGGTCGCGATAGAGGAAGACCGCGCGCACGGCCTTGAGCTGCGCGAAGCTGTCCGCATCGGCCAGATCGATCCGCACGAAGCGAAATCCGGTATTGCCGATCTCGGCCGTACCCAGCCACGGGACGAGGATGCTCTGATCGCGGATCGCGTGGTCGTTCGTGGTATTCTTCTCGCCGCCGAATTCGGCCATCGCCTCACTGACCGACTCGCCAAACCGAACGCGGAGCCGGACCGGCTTGTTCTCCTTCGTATGCCAGACCATGATCTGCACGCCGCCGTGCAGTTCCTTGCCGAAATCCAGCAGCACGGCGCCTTTTTTGTCGTTGCTGCGCAGCACGCACGGATTCGATGCATCGAGCGTGATCTGTCCGCTGCGTTTGCTCAGCAGCGCCTGAGCGTTCTGCACCGTGTCCTCGCCGCTGTGCCACACGATGCGGGAGGGCAGAACGTATCGCCGGGCCCGCGGGTCCGCTTCCGTGCGTCCTGCCATTGCCGGTTCATTGATGGGCACAGGGAGAACAGACTCGGACTTGGCCGCACCGGCCCCAAATTGAGCCAGCAGAATACATATCAGTAACGTGTCCCATCGCCTCGATGCCGTCGCAGCTTTCATCTGTACCTCCAGCTTGCTCGACTCATACGATCTTCCGTGGACCTGCCCGTCAGGAGATGACCGGGTGCCGAGCTTTGACTCTACCGCATCGCCCGCGATTTGTCACGTTCGCACGCCGGTGATTTGGCGAGCAGACGAGGATACCCCCCATTCGCTCAGTGGTCCGTTGCCTGGGCAATATGGATCGCTTGTCCGCCTCGGGCGGGCAGGACGACATTCAGGACGGTGTTGCTGCTGACGGGGCGATGTTCGACCTTCACATGGGTGCGCGTTGGGACGGCCGGGTCGTCGCTGTAGATGTGTGCGACGTATCGGCGATCTGCGTCGAGGAAGCTCAGCGGCACATCGAATGTGTGCGGCTCGGGGCCATTCATACAGCCGATGAACCACTGGTCGCCCTTGCGGCGTGCGATCACGGCGTATTCGCCGATGCGCCCGTGAATCACTTTCGTCTCATCCCACGTCGTGGGCATGTGTTTGTAGAACTCCAGTTCCGGCGTTTCCTCGATGCGGTCGGGCCGGTCGTACCAGAACAGGAACTGCCACGGGCTGAACAGGCACACGGGCTTGGCCAACTGGTAGGCGTACGTCGAGTTTTCCACCACCCGCCGGTCGGACCAGCATACCGTGTTGTCCGCGTAGCCGGCAAGCATCCGTGTGAAGGCGTAGGTCAATGTAAGCTCGTTCGTCGGACGCGTCTCATCGCCGCGGACGCCCTCGACCGTCATCAGGTTCGGGTACGTGCGGCAGTACCCGGTCGGGCGGTACTCATCGTGCGCGTCCACCATGAAGCCATACGCGGCCGCCTTGCGAATCGCCTCATGCAGCCAGCTCGTCCACTTCTGCGAGCCGACGTTGACGAAGCCGAACTTGATCCCCTTGACGCCCCATTTCCTGTAGAGGGGCAGAAGCTCATCGAGCTGTTTCTCCAACGCTCGGTGGTTCACATAGACGATGATGCCGATGCTCCTCTCGTCGGCGTAGCGGATGACCTCGTGCAGGTCCAGAGGACCCTTGGAGCGTTTGGGGTCCAGGGTGACCGTGGTCGCATCGGAAGCGTTGTCATTCTCGGGCCCGTACCAGCCGGCGTCGTACTCGACGTATTGCAGCCCGTGTTTGGCGGCAAAGTCCACGCAGGCCTTGCCTCCCGCTGTTGTCAGGCTGACCTCCCGAATGACTTTGCCCGGCTTGATCCATGAGGTCTCGACGATCGCGCAGGGCGCGTTGAGGTTCAGAATGATGAAGTTGTTCTCGATCAGTTGCCCCGGGCTGTCCGCCGTCATGACGACCCGCCAGGGCGTCGTGAGCGGTAGCGGCGATTCGACCGGGCCGTCCAAGTGGCTCACGAGGCTGTGTGCTACATCTTGCAGCGGCGCGAACTTCATGCGGGCGTAGTCCACCAGCGCCGCCTCGGCGAGCGCTGCATAGAGGTCGTCCGCGATTTGCACCACCAGCGGCCGCTCGCAGCCCGGTTTGACCTCGCTCAGTGCGACCTTCTCATACGGACCCTGCCCGGCGTAGGTTGCCCATGCGGCATAGTCCTCGCGGAAGCGAAACTCCGAGTGTTCGCGCCTGATGTGGGCGGCTTCCATTCCCGGCTGTTTCGCCAGCGTGTAGCAGAACGCGACGCCCTCGTCATAGGCGCGGAAGGTCAGATGGAGGATACGGTGCGGCGCCGCTGTCTCCTTGAGCTCGATTACAACCTGGCTGTAGTGGTCGCGGATCTCCGCCCGCTCGCCGCACACGGGTCTCCACGTGGAGTCATGCCGGCCGGTCGTTTGCCTAACGACGGCCAGCCCGTGATCCAACGAGGCGTCCTCGATTTCGAGGCCGAGACGCGAGTCCACGATGACCGGCCGGCCTTTATAGTCCACGCGGTAGTATGGACAGCCCTCGGCGTTGCCGAAGTCTCTGATGCCGAACGTCACCACCAGATTGCCGTCCGGCGATTCAAGCTGCACGTCGGCCGCCGTCACGACCGCACCGGAAAGAACCAGGACAAGCGCAGTCCCGATCAGAGGACTCTTCATGAGTTTCCTATCTCTATGGAACAGCGAAAGATGCATGGAGTCAATCTGTGACTTTCAAACGCAGCACCGTGAATGAGTAGGGCGGGAACGTGCGAGTGAACGCTTCGCCGACGCCCCGCAATGGCGAAGCAATCGGCGCGACCTTCCTCGGCTCAGCAAGGGAGTTCTCATCCGTGAGCTTCTCGCCGGCCAGAACGATCTGCGTGCCTCGGCGTGCGATGCGCTTGTTGCCGTCAATCTGCACGTCGGCGCTGATGGATTTGTCGGCGCTGTTGACGACCTTGAGAATGATCTCCTTGGATTTCGAATCGCGGCTGCAAGTGACGTATAAGCCCGGCTGCCTGGCGGAGGGCGGCTCCTGGCCGCTGACCGTCACGGGCAGGACCACGTCGCCGCGATGGAAACTGAACAACTGCTGGACGTAATAATTGCACGTTGCGTAGGAGTTGAGGTTGTCGAACCAGATCATGTCCGGCCGCCACTGCCAACGGTCCTCGTGACCGAACAACGGGGCATAGCACGTCATTACGACGAGATCGGCGTTGCGCTCCAGGCCGGTCATGAAGGCGGCCTCGGCCAGGGCGCATTGCCAGCTATTGCGGTTGTCGGGACTGGCGACGCCCACGCTCTGAGCGGCGTACTCGCCTACGAACACCTTCGGCCCGTTGCGGTCGTAGTCGTCGTAAAGGCCGGCGCTGTCCAGGAACCAATCCGGATTGCGATAGAAGTGCTCATCGACAATCTCGGCGTTGAGTTTCCGGAATTGCTCCCACAGGTATTCGACCTCCTTCGCACCGTTGGGGAAGATCGTCGGGTCGGAACCGGCGGCCGCGATCAGTTGCACCTCGGGGAACCTGTCCTTGAGGGCCTTGACGAAAGGCTTGTATCGTTCGATATACTGCGGGCCCCACTGCTCGTTGCCGACGCCGAGGAATTTGACGTTGAACGGCTCAGGATGGCCCATCTCTGCGCGCTTGCGACCCCACGTGCTGTTCGCGGGGCCGTTGGCGAACTCGATCAGATCGAGCGCGTCCTGGATGTAGGGATCGAGCTCATCGAGCGGAACCAGCTCACCCGAGTTGAACTGGCAGGCCATGCCGCAGTTGAGGATCGGCAGCGGCTCGGCCCCGATATCCTCGGCCAACAGGAAGTACTCGTAGAAACCCAGGCCGAAGGTCTGGAAGTAGTCCGGGGCGGGGCGGTGCTTGAACTCGTCGTTCCAGCGATTGATGATCAGCCGGCGCTCTTCGGGCTTGCCGATGGTGTTCTTCCATTGGTAGCGCGTGCTGAGGTAGCGGCCTTCGACGATGCAGCCGCCCGGGAAGCGGAGGAACCCGGGCTTCAGGTCCGCCAGCCACTGCACGAGGTCCGCTCGCAAGCCGGTCGGGCGATTCTTCCAGGTCTTCTTTGGGAACAGGGACACCATATCGAGGTCCACCAGGCCAGCGGGCGTCTCCATGAGCACCCGCAGTCGAGCCCGTGCTTCTGTGGTCGTCGGCCGCAGAGTTGCCGCCTTCTTCGTCCAGCCGGTGTCGAATCCTCTTATCGTCGCCGTTGCCAGAATGCGTCCATCCGCTGCCGCCAGTTCGATGCGCAGCGCCACCGCCCGTCCGCCGCGGGCGAAGGTGGAGAAGACATACTCCTGCCCCTGGCGCACGCCGATGCCGCTGAAGCCATCATTCGCGATGCCGTAGCCGTCGATGGCCCAATCGGACTTGAGACGCAGGTAGCGCGGATTGGCGCTGTTGAGCGGGTCCTGGTCCAGGACCCTCAGCGATCCGGTTGCCGAGCCCTGTTTGACCTCGCTCCATCCCATCAACGGGTCGGGAAACTCGAATGAGCGGTTCTTGATGAGCTCGGCGTAGAGACCACCATCGGCGCCGAAGTTGATGTCTTCGAAGAAGATGCCGTACATGGTGGGACTGATCGTGGCGCCGGGCCGATCGGCATGGACGACCAATCGGACGGCGTTCTCGGCGCCGACACTTGTGGCACAGAACAAGACGGCCAGAAGGACGGCGGTACAGCTTGTCCATATCGTTCTGTTCATCATGTCACCTACGGTTGATTCATCTGTTCAATGATCCGGGCGGTTCTGTCGGGGCCCCAGTCTCCCGGGCGGTCGCCCTGCAGGTTGGCCTCCATCTGCTCGACTGTCGGCGTTCGTGTGGGCACGCCGTCGGACGGGGCCTCGACGCCGGCGATCCAGCACATGGCGTTGACCATCAGCTTGCGGAAATCGTTCTGGGCGTAGACCCAGTGGGAGTGCCCGCCGGTGCAGCCGAACCCGCGTCCTCCGTCGGGGCGCTCGTACGCCCACGCGACGTGTTCGGGCATCCCCATTCGGGAACGGACCGTCGGATTGCCGCTGTGCGGCCCGTACGGGCGTTTGCGCGTGCTATCGGGCGGCACGGCCGTCAGGATCGGCGTCACGCCGCCCATGCTCTCGCGGAATCGCATGTGGTAGTACCACTCATCGTGGACTTTGAACGGCTTGACGCCCCGCGTGATCGGATGCTCGGGCAGGGAGGTGAACGCCGCCAGCCACGACGGGTTTACCGACCAGTGCTGCTCGTAGTAGCCCCCAATCCAGTCGAGCAGGTACTTCCCGTACCGCTTGCCCGGGTCCAGGGCGTAGTGGATGAAGGCAATTCCCACCCCCTTCTTCGCGAGATCGTCCAGGGCCTTCCAGTTGGATTCGGCACCGAGCAGGCTGTTTCCGTCACAGGCAATGACGATGGCGGCGGCGCCCTCCAGCATGCGGACGTCCTTCGGCCAGCCGCCTTCGACGACCGTAGCCTCGACCGCAGGCACGCTGTCGTTGAGAATCCGGGCGAGCAGCTTGCAGTCGGCGGTATAGGCGTGGCCGCTCCAGCCGTGACTTTGTCGTCCGGGCAGAAAGATGATCTTCTTTTCGCGAACAGGGGCCTCGGCGCTGCGCACGTTCGCCGGCTGCGCGATGATAACGCCGCACAGCGATAAAAGAATGACGCGGGCCAATCGAAAACCCATGAGGTTGGCTGCCATAAATCACTACCTCCTGACTCCTGTGAGTGGTCTGTGTGTCGCACGAGCACAGGTCACTTGTCAGCAAGCCATGTCCACGCAAGCGTGGACATGTCACCCGACCTTGGCGCCCGCACAAGAAAGGTTAACAGGGGCTCGACCTGCCTGCAAGAGATCGTTTGCCGATTGTCCCGGCTGTCTCACTCGCGACCACACCTTGATCTTGCTTCCGGTCTTGCCACGGGCGGATAAGTCGGTAGGATGGATTCCATCATTCGGTTGATCCAAGGTTGCAGGCATGAGAAAGGATCGGACACATGAAGGCTCTTCTTTTGTGCACGTCTTTACTGCTGTTCGGCGCTCATGGTGAGGTCCGGGCTGCTTCATCCGCCGAGGCGTACGCTCCAGGGGCGTCGTTCGATATCGCACCATTCGGCTTCCGGACAGCGGATGGGATCCGCTGGACCGAGCCGCGGAAGATCCGGCGCGTAGTCGTCGAGTTCGATCAGAGTCCGCCGGAAGCGGCGCAGCTCCGGTTGGAGTACTGGCACAGGGTCTGGAACGGCAAGGCCGATCCGCTCCAGGTCGAGCG
>CBFDDG010000140.1:0-10349 GCA_965603505.1 uncultured Phycisphaerae bacterium
CGCTTCTGGAGCTCCTCCAGGGAGGCCCCCTTGGTTTCGGGCAGATACTTCAGGACGAGGACAAACTGCAGGAGCATCATGACGGCGAAGAAGGCGAACGCCGAGGCGCCTGAGATCGCGGCGAGGATCGGAAACGTCCAGCTCACGCCAATGCACAGGGTCCAGATGAGGAAGCACGCCGCGGCGGAGCCGGAGGCGCGTACGGCGTTCGGAAGCAGCTCGTTGATGTACACCCACACGACCGCCCCCTGCGAATATGCGTGCGATCCCACGATCCCCATCATGGCCGCGATGACAATCCATCCCTGGGCGTGCGTATGGAAGACCCAGGCCGCCAGCAAGTGCGAGATGACAAAGGTCACCGAGCCGGCCAGCAGGAGAAACTTGCGCCCCACCCGGTCGATCAGGACCATCGCCAGCACCGTCATCACGAGGTTGGTCAGTCCGATGATCACCGACTGCATCAGTGCCCCGGCCCGGTCCGCCCCGGCCATGCGGAAGATGTCCGTCGTGTAGTAGATCACCGCGTTGATGCCGTCAAGCTGATTGAAGGCGCCGACCATGGCGACCAGCAGCAGCGGCTTGAGGTACTTGCGTTGGAACAGTCGCTGATGCACGCCGGACAGCTCGGCTTCGAGCGACTGCTCGATCTCCTCGACCTCGCGCCGAGGGCTCTCATGGCCGAACCGGACCAGGACCCGCTCGGCCTCGGAGCGGTTTCCTCTCCTGACCAGCCAGCGGGGACTCTCCGGAATCAAAAAGGAAGCGACGAGGAAAATGATCGCGGGCGCTGCCTCGATAGCGAACATCCAGCGCCAGACGGCCGAATGCTCCGGCCCCAGCAGATACGCCACTAGGTAGTTCGAGAAGTAGGCGGCTAAGATCCCCACGACGATGTTCAGTTGGCTGACGGCGACGAGCAAGCCGCGACGCCGGGCCGGCGCAATCTCGGTGATGTACACCGGCGAGACGACGGACGCCCCGCCAACCGCCACGCCGCCAATCCAGCGGAACAACAGCAGCGCATGCCAGTTCCACGCCAGAGCGCACCCGACGGCCGATACCAGGAACAAGACGGCCAGCACAGTCAACACAGCCCGGCGCCCCCACCAGTCCGACGGCCGACCCACCAGCAGCGCGCCGAACAAGGTCCCGATCAATGCGCTGGAGACGGTGAATCCGAGAAGATTGTCGCTGAGGCAATAGACCTGGCGCAGGGCTTCGGTCGTGCCGGAGATGACGGCCGTATCGAACCCGAACAGAAACGACCCCAGCGCGGCGACAATCGCACTGGTCAACAGCGTCGCCCCGGCCCGGGTCTGCCCCGTGCGCTGTCCGTCTGGCGGTTGTACGTCCATACTCTTGCGGCCTCTCTCTTGACACCGTCAGGATCACGAAAACAAGGCCGCTCATCGTACCTCGCGAATCTCCGACACACAAGGCCGGCCCGAAACAGCCATCGCGCCGGTTGGCGCACCAGAGAAAGATCGCGGCTTCGTGTAAATGGAGTCGTCCCGATCAGAAGGATGCGCTGCAATGCTGTGACAATCAGGAGACGCCTCACAGAACCATGTCCTCTGCGTGCGCCGGTGAAATCGAAGAAGCCTTTCCGCTCTGCCAGTCTGTGGCTTTAGTTTCTCTGCCTTGCGAGGCTGATTTTCCCCTGCCTCTTTCCGAGACGGGCTTTACTGCTTTCACAGCAACCACTTATGAGTGTGCACGATGCAGATGCGTGTGTTTGTTGGCGATGCATCAACACGGTCTTGGCGCAATATTGCCTTTCAGAAGCGAGGCCAACTCAGGCGAGGCGGGGATCGTGAAATGCAAATCGTTAATGCTCTATCGACGGTCTTTTGGGCTGCGTAAGGCCCAATTCATAGTCCCAGAGGTCTTGGCTACCGATAAGAAATTGGGTATCATGGCAAAGAGTGGGGTTTTTCTTGATTTTCAACTTGACAAGTTGCAGGTCGGTGGTTAAGGTGGGGCGATAAGGCAAACTGGATGGGCCTTCTTTCAAAAGGAGTTGGGAACAAGGAAGGGTACAGATGAAGGATCTATTTACCACCGGCGAAGCCGCAGAGATTTGCAGGGTCAGTCAACAAACCATTATCCGCTGTTTCGATTCGGGCCGGCTCAAGGGTTTCCGCGTGCCGGGCTCCAAGTTCCGCCGAATCCCCCGCGCGAATCTGATCAAGTTCATGAGGGACAACAGTATCCCGCTGGACAACCTCGATTCGGGCCGCAAGAAGGTGCTCGTCGTGGACGACGATGCGGAGATCGTGGAGCTGATCAGCGACATCCTGGCGCGCGAAGGCAACTACGACGTCCGGACGGCGTCGAGCGGATACGAGGCAGGGATGGTTACGCAGCAGTTCCACCCCGACCTGATCCTGCTCGACTACATGTTGCCGGATGTTAACGGCAACGTCGTCTGCCAGACGATTCGCAAGAACCCGGAATTCGAAAACACCGCGATTATCATCGTCAGCGGCGTGATCAAGCAGGAGGAGATCGATCAGCTCCTCAAATCGGGCGCGGAAGACTACATCAAGAAACCTTTCACCATCTCGGAGCTCACCGAGAAGGTGAACAACGCTCTGCAGGTTGTCGCCTAATCCAACGTCGCGAGACGGTGGCGTTTTTTCGGGTATGAGGAGAGAGGGTGTGCCGCACCAGCGGTGACAGGAGAAGGCCCTCGGCCGGAGAGTGCACAAGGGTAGCCGCATGGCGCACAGGTATGTGGATGCGACCGCTTCACGCAAGGTGGAGCTGGCGATAAACGAGCTTGGCTCGCTATCGGTTCCGTCATGCGTGGCCGTACAGTACCTTCCGAAGCTCCTCCAGGGCCGATTCTCACCGTCATCCGCAGCGGACATCATCGAATCCGAGCCCGCGCTGGCGGCGGCGATTCTCGCTCTCTCGCAGCGTCTGGCGGCTGGCCCGGTGGGGCAGCGGCACGCCGTGCGGCTCGTGCTCGATCGACTGGATGCGAACGACGTTCGCGACGCCCTGCTCAAGACCAAAGTAACCGCCGGTTTCGAGATCGAATTCGGCGATGAGCAGCCGGCGGTGCCGGCCCGCAAGAACCTGATCCTGCACAGCCTCGCGGTCGCTTGCGCGGCGCGGCGGATCGCGGAAGCGACGGGACTGGAAATCAACTCGCAGTTGGCCTGGTCGGCCGGGCTGCTGCACGATGTCGGCAAGCTGGCCCTGCAGGATATCATGCCGAAGAGCTTGGCCGCCATCGCCAAGGAAGCTGAGGCGACAAAGGCGAGCCTCTGCACAATCGAACAAGAGCACCTTGGCACCAACCACACGCTACTCGGCAAGCAGTTGGCCCGGAAGTGGCGGCTTCCTGAGCCGATCCGGCTGGCCATCTGGCTGCATCATCACGATGCCGCGGCGTTCTCCGATGCCGTTCCCGAAGCGGCCGTCGCGAAGATCGTCAAAGCGGCCGACAGCATCGCGCGACGCGCGCGGATCGGCCAATCCGGCAGTTTCGATGAACCCGACTCGATCAAGGATATCGCGGAAGCCCTTGGCGTTCCCGTCGGGACTTTGCAGCAGATACGCGACGAGCTGCCGCAGGAAGTGAAGGGCAGGTCTGGGGCTCTGGGATTGGAAACGCCCAACGCCATGGCCAAGTACTGCGATCTGATTCAAGCCGCGGCCGCCGAACTCTCCGAGAAGCACACGAAACTCTCGCTTGAGCAGCGTTCTCTGCAAACCGCCTCAGGCTATCTGACCTTTGCACAAGAATTCCTGCAAGACATCCAGTCGAACGCGGCGGCAATCGACATTGCCGAGGAGTTCGCCAGGCGCTGGCAGCGGTTCTTCCAGACGGGCACGGTTTGCCTCTACCTGACGGCCGGGACACGCGAAGACGCCGTGGATGCCGCCGTGGTCGAAGCGCTGGGGCACAGCCATAAGACGGTTCTGGAGGCGCCGGACGATACCTCTCTGGTGCCCCGGCCCATTGCAGAACGCTTCACGCTGCTGGAGGCCCAGGACCACATCGACTGGCTCATCGAGCAGTTGCAGGTCGATTTCAATCCTGACCAGGCCAAGCTGGTGCCGCTGCTGTCGGATGGACGGGCGGTCGGGGTCGTCGCGTTCGAGTTGAACTATCCCGCCGATGCGACCCTGTTCGCCGAGAAGTTTGAGATGGCGGCGTCCTTGGCCGGCGCGATCCTTGGATTGGCCCTGGCGAAGGAGCGCGAGGAACGCCTTGCGGAACGGCTCATTCGGGCAGAGGCCCAGCCGCAGATCGGACCGAAGCCGACGCCGGCCGAAAGCCCGGCGGAAGCCCTTGCGGAGATGGCGGCGGGGGTGGCCCATGAATTGAACAACCCGCTGTCCGTTATCGCCGGACGGGCCCAGTTGATTGCACGGGCCGAGAGCGACGGGCAGAAGAAGCACGCACTCGAGCAGATTGTGGAGAACGCTCGGGAGGCTTCCGGCGTGGTCGACGACCTGATGAACTACGCCCAGCCTCCGCAGCCGCGACCGGCGGCGACGGATATCCGGCAGATCATTGAGGAGGCGGTCGAATTGGCCGGCCGCAAGACTGCCGCCGAGCACGTTAATGCGCAAGTGCAGGTTTCGCCGGAGGTCAAAGACGTGTTAGTGGATTCGGCTCAGGTGGTTTCCGCCCTTGCGAATATCATCGCCAACGCCATCGAATCCTACGCGGATACCGTCGGGCCAGTCAAGATCACGGTCGAGCCCGCCGGCGAAGGCTTGCGGCTGCGCGTCAGCGATCTCGGCCGCGGAATGGATGAAGGGACCCTGAAGAAAGCGACGAACCCGTTTTTCTCGGCGAAGCCCGCCGGCCGCAAACGGGGCATGGGGCTCGCCTGCGCCGGCCGGCTGATCCGGCTCAACAGAGGAACCCTCGAGATGGAAAGCCGCCCGGGGCACGGAACAGCGGTTTCCGTCACATTGCCGTACGAATAGACGCCTCAACGACCGCCTCGCTCACGCTGCACATCGGTCTCATGGCTGCCGTAAGATTTTCGAAAAAATACGTACTTTCCACAATTGTTCGCCACCCTGCCTTTCTTGTATAGTCGGGTCAGATCCCAGAATCGGTAGGGATTGGTGGCGGACAGCCCCAAAGTATAGGGCTTGAGTACGCAGGACGAGCCCTATGACAAGCAAGTAGTGGGGCAGGGCAGGATGCCGGGCCTCACTGCTTGCTTGGACGATTATCACAATCCCGTCAACTCCCCAATAAGAACACCCCTCGCAGGCCCCCGTCCAAACTCCCAAGCCGCGCCCCTGCCACTGCGAAGGACTCAAAAGGGATACGTAAGGAAGCTCGGAAATCCCGCCGTCTTTTCACGTGCGGCGCGAGCCTCCGCCTTCTTGCGCCTTTACGCGATACGAAGCGTCTACTTTCATGCGCATTTCGGCGGCTATTTTGTGATCTTGCCGGAGAAGGTGACGATGCTCTGGGGCGTCATCCGGAACGCGGCTTTGTCATCCTGGACCGGCACTTCGCCCACTTCCTTGAGGTTCTCGGAAGCCGAAGTTCGATAGACCTTCAGCGAGGCAAGGCCCCGGAGATTGCGGAACGCCAGATTCAGGGCACACTCGTCGTCGGCGGGATTGAGGGCCACGACGGTCAGGTCGCCATTCTTTTCGTGGAGGAAAGCGCTCACCTGGACTGCGCCGAAGCCGGGCTGAGCGTCGATGCGCCGGGCGCCGGGTCGAATGAACCTCGTGTAATGCATGGCCGTGTAGGTCTTCGGCGTGTACGTGCTCATCACCATGAGAGCATGGATGCTCTTGCGGCCTTCGGTGATCTGCCAGGGCACGAAGGCCGAGCAATTGCCGGCCGCCAGTGCGTTGTGGAGCGCGTTGCCGATGCCCTTTTGAATGGGTTCCGGCCAGTCGTGCCCGCCGGTGCCGCCCTCGGTGATCCAGAAGGGCTTACCCGTGCGCGCGATCAGATCCCAGAACTGGCGGGATGACGTCGCGGCCATTTCGGCTTTGACGCCGTCCTCATAGCCATGGGTGGCGAAGACATCCAGGGCTTGCAGCGCCTTGGGATTGTCCAGCACGGCTTTGACGTAGGAACCCGTGCCGCCTTCGTACAGGTGGCTGGTCATCGTCTCGGGGCCGAAGATCTTCACGTGGCTATAGCCTTCCGCGTTCAGCCTCTCGCGAAGCATGATGACGATGGCGGCGAAATCCTTGCCGTCCCAGACACAGCTCTCGAACGATTGGGAGAATTGGATTTCGTTGCCGGGGCTGACAGCGTAGAAAGGGGCACCCTGCCTGTCATGGAGCTTCACGTACTCGACCATCCACTTGCAGAAGTGTTGGAAGTACTTCGGGTCCACGCGGTTGTTGTTCTCGCCGTAGCCGCTGGCCCGAATGGCGCTGGACTTCGTGTCCGTGATGGATTGGTTGACCTTCATCCATGCCGGCGGGCTCCAGGTCGTCCCGATGATCTTGACGTTCGGATCGATCTTGCGGATGCCTTGGCCGAAGTCGATGAAGATCCGGGGTCGGCCGCCGTTGGCGTTCATGTCGAAATCGTCGCAGCGAATCTTCGTCCAATCCTCCGTCGGCTTCTCGAAGGTGGGACCCCACATATTGACGCGAAGCATGTTGCAGCCGACGCCCTCGACATAGATCTTCTGAAACTCCTCGGTGCGGTAGAGATCGCGGAATCGACCGACCCATGCAATGAGGCAGGTGCCGAAGCCTTCCATCGTCTGATACCGCGTGGCCCCATCGACTGTAACGTCGGTCGCAGAGGCCGGGGCCGCGAGGCCGGCAATGCCCGCCATGAACAGAAACGCAATCACCTTCGTCAATCCGACACGCATGATCGTCTCCTTTCGCCCTCGCCAACTCCTTAGGAGCGGAACGTCTACTCATGTTTCAGTGATTTGGAACCTGCAGAATATTTTTAACAGAACGACAAAGGTGGAGGCAAGCCCCCTGATGGAGAACGGAATTCCAGCCCGGGTCCTTAAGAAACGGGTGGAAATTCAGGATCCTGTCCGGAGAGGCTGTGCCGGACACCCGCGTGCGCGTGAGAAGGTCGCCGGCATCGTCCCATAAGAATGGTCTCGCCTGTGGCGGTACGGTGGAAGAGGCCCGGCCGGATCCTGACAGTGTTTTGACAGGAGACATTTTTGAATGGCTCATGGCGGCATTATTGAGTTGGGTGGGCCGGCGATCGGGGACGCCGAACAGCACGGCGGCCCGGCACCGAGACCTCCGGATATATACGTAATTTTTTGATGTGAATGCGGGAACGCAGCCGTTCGACGCAGGAAAAACCGCCAATATGCCGATAAAAGGAGTTGCGTCGGGCGCCGGCTGGGCGTCAAATGATGCGGCGTGCCTTCGGGGTCTACAAAAGGAGCATGAAATGAACCTGAAACGGGTAATAGCGGGTATGTTGATACTTCTCGGTACGGCGGCTCCCCGGTACGCCTGTGCGGCATCAAGTGCGGGGTCCGAGGATTACATCGCCGTCGTGGACAATCTCTCGGGGCAGGTATCGACCTTCGGACAACTCATCATCCACCGGCCGTTTGACGTGCAGCTCAGTGAAACGGTTCGCCAACTCCCCATCTTCTCGATTCAGTACGCCGGTTTCCATTATCGGCAGGGGCCGGCCAACGACCCGAATCACGTGGAGGCCCGAGCCAAGTGCATCGCCGAGCGCCTGCTCCATGCCTGGACCCTGATGGATCACGGGGCCCAGATCGAAATCGGCACGGACGATTGGACGGCGTACACGGTGCGCTCGCAAGCCGTACCGCCGAAATCCACGGCCCTGTTCGTCCGAAGTCCCCTTCCGGGCGAGGAGCCGCTGCGAATCATCACCATCTATCCACAGGACGTCGCCGGCTATCCATGGATCGGCAATGAGCGCTCTCTGGCCGAGTATGTAGCCTCACTGATCCAGGCCCACTACTATCTGTTTTGGAAGAACGAAAGCGATATCAGCCGGTACGAGGAGTTGCGGATCGGCAAGACCGGCGAGGGAGGGATCTTCAGAGACATCGCCGTCCGGGCTCTCGAGATCGCGCGGCGGCGAGACCAGATCCGCTTTGACGGCGTCATTCTCAAAGAGGCATTGGCCCAGATGCCTTTGTCCCAGCGCGAGACGCTGTACAGACTGGCGACGACGCCGCCCATGGATTGGGAGGCTTCCTCCCGGTAACGACACGCGATAGTAGGAGAACTGTCCATATGAGACGCTCAAATTGCCATCTTGCCCTTTCGTGTCTGATCCTCATGGGACTGTGCCTGAGCTGCCAATCCTTCCGGCCTCCGAAGATTACGGAAGTGCCGCCCGAGCCGGTCAATCCGCTCATCGAGGTCGGCCAGCAGGTCGCGGAACAATATGCGACCGGACGCCTCATGGACTATGAAGTCGTCTGGAGACTCTACGACCTCGATCCCAACGAGCGCGGACCGTTTCTGGATGGCTTCGTGCAGGCATTCACGGACGCGGGAAACCCAACGAAGGGCATGGAGTATCGAGTCCTTTTGATAGAGGCCACCAGCGGCAACCAGTTCCGCATGGCGGTCGATTTAGGCTCGAAGCACGCGGCCAAAGCGGTCACCAATGAACAGATTCAGGGCGTCGTCCGCAGCAGTCTCGGTGTGTCGGAGGCTGTGGCGCTGGGTTGGAAGGCGGGCTATATCCGGGGCTTTGCCGCGCAGCAGGTGGTCGAGAGGGCGGTAACGGCCTCGGTCAACGAGGAGACGATCCGGCACCTGCACAAAGAGGCGGCCGCGATGTACCACGCTCTGCGAGCCGCCGTCGGACGGTGAGATCAACGGCGTGGGGCGAGAATGTTGTGAGCCACACGAGTACTCAAGCACTTGCTTAACGAAAGGAGCAGGAAAATGGCGGTATCAGACCTGCACGGTCCGGCGAACATGCAAGGGGTAGGCAATTTCTACCGGGCCGCATTCTTCGTGTCTCTGATCTTGCTCGTTCTCCTTCCTCTGGCGATTCTGAAATCGGATATTTGGCTGGAGTACCGCCAGAAACAGCTCGATGGGAACACGGCGGCTCTGGAGGAGGAATTGACCATGCTGGGCCGTGCGGTCGCGGTCGACAGCAACGAAGTGGCCGTTCTGGACGCCCAGGTCATCGAGATCGCCCGGTCCGAGCAGATCTTCACAGAGGACTCCGACCCGGGCAGTCTCTGGCGTCCGGACTCCCGATGGTCCGAGATGGGAAAGGCCCACATTCTCGCACTCTGGGATCGTCAGGAAGCGATCAGAGATCGACTGGGCCGTTCACGTGCCTTGATTCGGGAGAGGACCGCCGATCTGGTGAGATTGTGCGCAAGGAGGGACGAGAACACGTATCTGCGAGAGTGCGTCAAGGCGCACCGCTTTTTTCTCTACTGCGTTCTGTTGGTGGGCGTCTTTGGCGTGGTCCTCTCCACGTTGTTATGGGGCGGGCTCGTGCAAGTGAGAGTCAACGCCGTGCTGATGCGCTGGGCGAGCCGGTCTTAACGGGACCTGGAGGATCATTCGGACCGGCTGAGCGTGCCCGGCGAAGCGGTCTCCAGCGAGGCCAGTTTCTGGATGCGGCGGTTGGCGAAATCGGCCACGTACAGATTGCCCGCCAGGTCAACGGCCAGTCCCTGTGGATCTCTGAACTGGCCGGTGCCGGCGCCGGCCGTCGGACGATGCGGACTGCTGAAATCGTGCCAGCATCCGCCGTCCGCATGCTCCGGATCGGTACAGCCGCCAAACCATCCTCTTCGCCGCACCGGCTGCCAAAACTGCTGCACGCGATGGCCCCCGTCGGTAACCCAGATGCTGCCTGAGTAGTCCACCGCCACCCCGACGGGATCGATGAAGTAGGGCCTCTGGTTCTCTCCACCGCCCCACACGCCCTTGAACTCGCCCAGGTGGTCGAACTTCTTCACACAGTTGGCGGCGCCGTCGACCACGTAGATGAAGCCGGCGCTATCCGTGGTGATATGGCGGGGAGCGAGGAACTGGCCGTCGGCCTTTCCATGACTGCCCCATTCCCGGATCGGGAATCCCCGAGCGGTGAATTTCAGGACCCGGTTGTTCGCCTCATCCGTCACATAGACGTACTGCCCGGACGGGCTGGTCGCGATCCCAAGCGGCCGGAAGGTGTGAGTGTTGCCCTTGCGGTACGTGCTCCACTTGCGAACGAGCGCGCCGTCGCGCGTGAACTTCTGGATCCGCCGATTGGCGGTATCGGCCACATACACGTATCCCCGTCGGTCCACGGCAATCCCGTGCGGGGAGATGAGTTGGCCGTTCTCGCCGCCGCGCTTGCCCCACTGAGCCAGCAGCTTGCCGCCTGTGCTGTACTTCTGGAC
>CBFDDG010000141.1:0-10338 GCA_965603505.1 uncultured Phycisphaerae bacterium
CTTCAAGTCACAGGCATCCGGACGTGGGTTCGATTCCCACCGCCTCCACCATTTCCATATCTGCATCCGCGTTCTTGGCAGCGTGAGGCGGGTTTCCGCGCGCTGCGACACGCCCGAAGTGGCCTGAAGTGGACTGTCGTGGACACTCCGAACCACGATTCAGGGCAATAAAATCGTCCGGCACCTGCACCGGCACGCCATCGGTTCCGGTTCGCTTCGCAGCAGCCTTCTCGACCGGCAGGCCAAGGCTCGGTAGTTCGCTCACCGCTCGGGTCGTGTCGAGTAGCCGGGGGTCGGTGTAGAACTGCATCGTCAACTTCATGTCGGTGTGGCGCATCAGTTCCATGTGAACGCGAGGGGCAACTCCCGCTTGGGCCAGCCATGTCCCGAACGTGACCCGCAGGCTGTGGAAGCAGTACTTCTTGCCCCAGTCGTCCTGGCGCGGAATGCCGGCCTTGTCCAGGTCGGGCAGGAATCCACGGCTGTTTCGCGGTATGGCTGGGAACACTCTGTCGGTAGGCTTGGCGCCGGTGGGACGGGCGGCCTTCAGTTCCACGGAGACCTCTGCCCGCAACGGGACAACGTCTGCCCGCCTGGCCTTTGTGGTAGCCGCTCTCAGCACAATGTGGGGACGCGTGACGTCAAAGTGGATGTCCCCCCACTGGAGCAACTCCAGTTCTCCACGCCTGAGCCCGGTTCTCAACGCAACGAGATACAGGAGCCGGTTCTTCCCGGCCGCGGCAAGCAGCGTCTCAGCCTGCTCGTGGGTCAGAGCCGCCTTGTCGTTACCTTTCTGGTAGTCGATTCGCTGGACGCCCTCCAACGGGTTCCCGCCCAGGCGGCGCGTGCGAACACACCATTTGGCGAAGGACTTGGCCGTAGCCAGGTACTCGTTGATGGTCTTGGGCGAGAGCCCCTGGTTCGCAAGCTCCGTGAGGGACGATTCCATTCCGTTGGGCGTGATCTGCTGCAGCGTGTGCCAGCCGCAGAGGTCAGCCGTCCGCCCAAGGCGCGTGCGGACCGGCTCGTAATACTTCGGGGCCCTCCCGGCGCGTTTGAGACTGTCTCGGTAAGCGTCAAAGTGCTCTCCGATGGGCCTTGAGAGGTGTTTCGTATCCACGAGCAGGACGCCAGCGGCGGCGTGGTGGGCCTCCCGCTCCCGACGGGCCGCCTCCTGCTCCGTGGCCAACTTGTCCCTGAACCCCTTCTCCCGGCGGACCGTTCCATCGGGCAGACGGTATTTCATCCACCAGGTGCGCTGCTCACATACCATCTGGGTGGTTTCGTTCCCATCCCTGTCGATTCGTACGGGCCGGGTGTGTGTTCTGCCCTTGCCGTCCGTGTACCTGACGTGCGGTCTGCCCTTGACCAGGATTCGCTCGGCACCCTCTGGCATGGGCAGTGTGTACCTCGGCTTGTAGACGGAAGCCATCTATCACCTCCCGCGTCTCGTGAGTCTTAGTCCGAAAAACTTGGCGACTGCATCGGCCTTGTCGAGCCGGAGTGACTGTTTGCCTCGCATGAACCTGGAGAGCGAGTCCTCAACCAGGCCCGTCTCTCTGCAGATCGCGTAGTAGGAAAGACCGCTCTCTCGCACGGCTCGCCTCAGGGCATCGGTCATGGTTTCGTCGGGCGTCATTGCCCGATAAGTATCGCCTCTGGTTGCTCGTGTCAAGGGTTTCTTTGCGCTGTAAGTCCCGTGCTACGCTACGAAACCATCGTTCTCGTTGCGTTCGCTAGGGTTCCGTAGCGCCCGCTGGGCGGCCCTCGCGGATCCTGCAGCGTGATGATGTCGTACTCCACAACGTCCTGCGTCTTAACTCATTGGCTTGTCTCTTGGTTGATCACCTGGAAGTACTGTGTTGGCCGACCGCCCTTCGACCCGCTTGGGCAATCGACCCAGCGCCCAAGACCATCTCCCACGAGCCGGTTCAGGTGTTCCTTAGCCTCGGCTGCACTGCGGTAGTGCCTTGACTGCTGAAGCTCGCGGACTGTGATCGTCCCTGGGCCGTGGTCCCCAGGCCGACGCTCAATCAACTCGAGTGTTCTCCGGGTCTCTGTCTGGCTGGGATTCTCGCGGAGGGCCTGGTAGACCCGCAACGTCTCGTGCTTAGCCCAGCGCACGAGTTCGATGCCGGCGCGCACAGCGCCTGCGCCCACTTCTAGAGGACCGTGACCATCCTCCATCGGTTCAGAAGCCCATTGAGCCAGGGCAACCACCAGCGCCAACCGGAGAGCATAGCCTTCGAGCTTAGAGAAGGCCGCGGCCGAGCTTCCCGTAAGCTGGTTGCTCTCCTCGCCATGCTCGTTCACGAACACCTTGAAGCACTCTCTTGCTTCGGCCGAAAGCGGAAGGACGAGGGGCTTTGCCTCCTGGCCGAGGGATTTGGTCATCGTGAGCCCCCATAGACGAGCGTAGACCTCGGCGAGCTGGCGCTTGAGGAACTCAGGTACCTCTGCATCGCTCCACCGCTTGGGTCTGCGGGGAGGCATCGTCATCAGAAAGCGGGCCGCGAGACCAGATTCGAGCTTGTCGTTTGTGAGCATCCGCCCGAGGATGGCCGGCTGGATTCCGCCCGTGATGGATACAGCGGCTCGGGGTACGCAGATGTTGGTCCGGTTGCCTGTCTTCCTGTCAACGAGGAGATGGCCAGCGTCGAACATGTTCAGCCAGTGTGCTTCGTCGTGGCCCTTGCCGGCCTTGTACTGGTTGAAGCTACCCAGCCAGCCCGACAGCTCATCACGCGCCAATAGGAGCCCCCTTGGCGCTTTGAGCAGCCTGTCCGCAAGCGCCTCGACCGTGATATCACTGCAAACGACATGCTGGAACACCGGCCGGTTAGGCTCCAACGGTTGGTCTTCGCCACGGTCACGACCCTCCTTCTCCCACTTCTTGAGGTCGAGCCTGTGTTCCCTGAGTGCCGCTTTGTAGCGCTCCTTCTCCTCCTCGTGAGCCTTCAGCACCGCGCGGTGCCTTTCGAAGACAGCCTCCAGAACCAGCGCGATGGCCGGGGACTTGAGTGTGCCGGATTCCCCTACGACAATGGTCCACACCACAGCCGGGGCGCACCATGAGCGTTTAGCGGAGATGCGCCTCGTGTTGCCGATTGCCGAGGCCATACCGCTTAGCAGGGGGAGGGCTATGTATGAAGAGTCGACACCGAGGGCCTCGGCCCCCTGGAGAACGAACTGCCCTAGTTTCTCCGGCAGGACTTCCGTGGGGAATGGAACGAAATCAGGAAGTGGCTGAAAGGGGGGTTGTTTTCGCGCCGGGGCTGCCGGCCGTCTGCTACGGAATGGTGCCCTGTCGCAGAGGTTGCGGATGGTTTCGTGGGCGTCCTGCCCCCTCGCGGCGAGACTCTCGACATAATCGAAGGCGTCGCCCTTCACAGGCAATCCTGGGAGGTCTACAACCTTGACACGAGCGGGGGGTGTCAGACTCAGCAGCAAGTCACCCACCTTCTCCGCGTACTTTCGCCCCGGCTCGTCGTTGTCGGGGAGCACGCAGACTTCTCTCCCTGCCAACGGCGTCAGGTCGGTTCTCTGAGGGCTCTGGGCGCCGTGGGCGGTGGTCGTGGCAAGCAGGCCAACATGCCGAAGGGCATCGGCGGCTTTCTCGCCCTCACAGAGGTAAACGACCGAGGATGAATCCGCGAGGAGTTCCTCCCGGGCATACAGCGGAAGCGGTTCGTCGGGGTCACCCTGGACCCATCCGAAGGGCGTGAGGTGTGTTGGGCGGAATGTCTTCTCCGGCTTGCCGTCCTTGTCCACACCTGGCAGGTCGAACCTCCCAACTGCGTAGGAGGGGCCGTAGTGCCAGGCCTCAACGAACGTTCCCTTTGCCTGCAAGGCAGCAGCTCGCCATAGTTCTTCCGGCGTGTGGAATGCCTTCGGCGGCTTCGCCGACGTTGACTGGGCCTTGCGCGGCAGCCTGCGGGTCACGGGAGCACGGAGAGTGTCATCAGTGGCCCCGTCGTCCCGGGTCCACCTTATCAGGCTTCCCAAGCCGAGGCCGCCATCGGATTTGAACGAACGCCACTGACGTGCGCACTCGCTGGGGGCATACTCGGCGCTCTGCCTGCTCCACTCGTCCCAGGCGCCGAGCAGGCCTTCGCTTACACTGTGCAGGGCCATGCCCACTTCCAGCCACGCGTCCCGGTCGTCAGTACGCCATGATGCCAGTTGGCTGAGGGCCACCAGGGCTTTCTCTTCCTCGGACATATGGGAGGTGTTTGCTCGGTTGGCCACGTTCTCTCCTTTGTCTTGACTCTGTCCCTGGTTCTCGTACCCGTCCCCCGCGGTTCCTGTTAGCGTCGTAGCCCTGCTTCCAGCCAAGCTAGGACGCGCTCGCGCTTCCACCGTCTGCCCTTGAAGCCGCCCGTGCCGGAGATGTTGACGTCAGATGGGGGGAGTCTGCCGCTTGCCAGCATGCGCTGGACTTGCTTCTTCGAGGTGCTCAGCAAATGCGCGAGGCAGGCCATATTCAGGTAGTCTGGCGGCCAGGGCAGTTCGTCAGTGGCGGCCGTGTTTCGGGTTCCAGTCGTCACATCAAGCGCCTCTCGCGACTCAACACGCTGCGATAGACAGCCCAGACAGCGTCAGGCTTCCGAGACGTTGCGGCGAGCGTGTCTCGCATGCCCCGTCTGTAGATTGGCGCGCTTTTTCAGACGTGTTGCGTTACGAGATGCAGGAAGTGCTTGGGCTACAAGGACTTACAGCCCTGGGGAATTGCGTATTGCGTTGCGTCAAAAAACTGGGTCGTCCTCAAACTCGTCGTCTATGGCGACGACGTCTCCTGTTTCGGCGTCGCGGTAGCCTTTGCGAACAATGCCTGTGCCACCTCTTGCGGCCTTTGCAAAAGCCTTGTACTCGGTACGCCGCGATAGCGTTGCTGGGTGGACCCCAACCTCTCCCGCGATCCTGCAGTCAGGCCAGTCAGGATGCTGATCCACAAGTAGCATGGCTTTAAGCGTCCACTCCATGCGCCGTGCCTGCCGGCCGGTGACGTTCTTGCTATCAGAACGATCGCGCGTTGCGTTCACGGCCGCCTCCAAGGTTTCCGAGATGGCACAGGCCGCCTGGAGCTGCTCAGCAAGTACCTCCTGGCCAAGTGCCAGTTGCTGACCCAGATCCTGAAGGCGGTCGATATGCTCTGATTCCGCGTCAGTGCCAGGGAGGCTCATGACTCTCAGTAGCTCATCGACCGCGCGCAGCATATCCGCAAGGTCGTGGGCGCTCGCCTGCAAGGACTGCTTGGCGCAATCGAATTCGAGGAACGGGTCCTCTTGGTCGGCTGTGTTGGCTCTGGCCGACGCCCCACGCCTGCACAGGGCGTCGAACTCCTCGGCTTCGCGGACAAGGGCTTGATGCGTGCGTTCCAGCCGGGCTGCCATAGCGGCTTGGCCCTGGGATTCTAGAAGTAGAAGGACAGCCTTCAGAGGCCGAGTGCGCAGCTGCACAGTGATCCTTTGCAGGCTCGGCTCGCGCCAGCGGATGTCTTGATCTGCCCAATCAGAGATGGTGTCCGCAAACTCAGTGAGGGGTGACTTGTCCGGCTCTGTCATTCACAGTTCCTTTGTGCCGCCCTGGTTTTTGGCACACTCGACAAGGGGTAATCATGCCGCGGCCCCCTGCGGTTGGCAAGCGTCTTGTCGAGCGTGAGCTGGGTTGCGCTGGCCGAGCCGCTCCAGGATCCGGTGCTCGTTGCACTGCCGCTTGAACGCGGTCAAGGCCCCACACAGTTCCTCGACCGTCTCGAAGCCGCGGACCCAGAGCGGATTCCGCCTCTTCACAGCCCTGCCTCAAAGGAGGGCCTCGGATTCGAAGTCCGCGGACGCCAGGCGCAGCGGCGGAACAGCCACCGGCGGTTCCATGAACGGGCCTCGTCACCGAACAGTTCGCGGGACTTGGCCTGAAGGTCGCCCGTCGTCATCTTCTCGAGCGCGGCCAGTTCCTTCTCGACGGTCATGCTGCTCATCGCGTGACCCTCTCGTTCGCGTTAACCCGTGGGTCACACGGAGCCGCGTCTTCGGCCACGGAGCAAGGGCTTTCTGGCGGCAATTCCGGGTCTTTTCCGGCCGCCGGACGCAGGCGGACGAGGCCACGCGCCATGATAGCGACGACCTCCCGGCGGCGGTCCTGAGGGCCTGAAATCGGGCGTTTGGGCAACGCATGGCGTGGCCACGCAGGCACTCCCTTCCAGCAAGAGACAAGGCGCCGCTCCCACCTATGCCTTCTTGCGGAAGGGGGTTGGTTTTTGCGTGGGATGTTGGATACGAATGATTTCAGGCCGACCCCAGGAGCAAGTCCGGGACGCCGGAGACCATCGCGGCCTGGTCGGTTCTTCGACTCGACGGCGTCGTAGCCGAAGAGGTAACGCCGCGCCTTGTGCAGAAGCCCCGTCATCAGAATCCACCCAGGTTGATGCTCGCCGCCTGCGGCCGCTGGCCGTCCTGGCGGGCGACCTCGCGCTTCCAGTACAGGAGCATGGCCGTCGGGGCGGTCCGCTCGACGGCCCGGCGAGTCCAGCCCGGGGGCTCCTCGAACCCCAGGTGCCCCTTCAGGGGTATCGTCGCCTTGCCGCCGGCTAAGTCCGGCGGCGGGCGGCTGTTGACTCGGTCTCGGTGGCTTCCCTAGGTCCTGGCCTGTCGGCATACAACGCGGGC
The DNA here is from genome assembly GCA_965603505.1 of uncultured Phycisphaerae bacterium. Lineage (GTDB taxonomy): Bacteria > Planctomycetota > Phycisphaerae > Sedimentisphaerales > Anaerobacaceae > PLanc-01. The sequence goes on from CBFDDG010000141.1 coordinate 6,666, forward strand.
GTCACGCCGCCAGAATAGCCTCCAGCAGCCCCTCCGGCGGCGTGAAGACCCCCATAGCCGAGTTGACAAAAGCGTCGGCAGCCGCCGCGCGAGCATCGTCTTGCCGGTAGACCATGTTACGGCCAAGAGTAATGACGACGGCTGTCTTGAGTCAAAAACCGATGCCAATAGAAGGAAACCGTGTACGCAGGCCGCCGCAACAACCTAAACGGCAACCACTATCCATGTCCTTCCGGTCCCTTGAGGCCACGGGCCGCTCATGACCGATTGCGCCTGTCGGGCCCACGGCATGCAGAACAAGCGGGCGTCCGTCACTGGCGACAAGTACATCAACGGCGCTCAGCTGGCCAAGCAACTCGGCATCGGAGCGTCGACGCTCAGCCGGTGGGTCAAGGCGGGGAAACTGCCGAAGCCGAAGAAGGGCATTTCGGGGATGATGCTGTTTGAGCGGGCCAGAATCTACGTGGCCCGAGCAAGGTGACTTGCACCCGCTGGAACCGCGTACCTTCTCGCGGCGCACGTGGACCGGCACACCGGGCTCGGAACTTCTGCACGTGCGGCGCGTCAAAGGGTAAGTGCGTCCCGCCGGACTCGGCAAAAGGAGACGGTCTCATGCGGAAAGCGTTCCTGGCGTCTTCGGCGGCAGTTATTGTCCTGGCGTGCGCGTCGGTGGCCTACAACGCTCCAGACAATACCCTTCGCGACCACCCTGACCTGGCGAGTCTCAAGGGCGAATGGAAGGTCGCATCCGTCGAGGGCGACGGCGTTCTCAGGTGGCAGAAGATCGGCCCCGGCGACACCGTTCGCATCGACAATGTGAGCCTGCAGCCTGGGGGTTCTCTCGAAGCGATTCGCGATTACTACGTGCTGTCTCCGCTCAAGACCCCCAAAGAACTGGACGTGACGTTCTGGCGCGAGGGTCGGTTCGTCACCCAGCATGGCATTTACAATCTGAGCGGATATACGCTGACTCTCTGTATGGCTCCCCGCCCCGCAGCGCGCCCGACGAAGTTCGCCGCCGAATCGGGCAAAAGCACGCTCATCGTGCTCGAACGCGTGATCGAGTCGATCCAAGTGCGCGGCCACGTCGTCGACGACGTCACCGGCAAGCCGGTCACCAACTTCAGCATCCAGGGCGGTCACGTGGACGATAAAGACCCCGCGAAGATAACCTGGGGCTACTCGCTGTCAACGCGCAGCCGCAATCCCAAAGGAGAGTTCTCGACCCGCCTCCGTTGGTCCGGGGGCTGGAGGTCACGGATCATCGCCGGCGGCTACGTTTCCCACCCCATCCTCACGGAGTTGCCCAAAGACGGTGCCCTCAAGATCACGGGCATGGTCATCCGCCTGAAACGCGGCCGCGAGGTCTCCGGGCATGTGCTCGACCACGCCGGCAAGCCGGTGAAGGATGCCGGCGTCTATGTCGTCAACCCTTCCATCGGTAACCTCACCGGCGGCAAGGCTGTCGAACACGACGGCAAGGAAGACAAGAAAGCCATCCGAGTCGCGACCGATGCCGACGGTGCTTTCACCGTCACGGGCATCGGCGAAGACGCCCAGCGCATCGCGATTACCTGTTCCGCCCTGGACCTGTGGATTGTCCCCGTCCCCAAGGGAGATGCCGCCGTGGATAACCTGGAGATCCGCCTTCCCCAGCCCGGCAGACTGGTCGTTCGCTACGACATCGCCGGCGCCCCCGACAAGGCCAGGCTCTTCATGCAACTTCACACGTGGGAGATGGACGGGTGGTCCGGCGTAACCAACAACCGCCACGACCCCATCCAGCAGCATGTCGAGACCGTGCTCGACAACCTGCCCCCGGGCGACTACACGATCGATCGAGTCAAGAATCTCGGGCTGAAAAACAAATGGGATGAGGCATGGCTTGACCGCCGCACCGTCAAGGTCGAATCCGGAAAAACCACCGTCACCGAGTTCGTGCGATCCAAAGGCGCGCCGATCACAGGCCAACTCCTCGGATTGGACCAGGGAGAGGTCGCCAACGCCAAGCCGACTCGCGTGTACGTTCGCGTTCGCCCGCCCGGGGCAGATCGTCGGGGACATCCGATCTTCGACTCGGTCGGCATGGAGCCCGGCGACAAACCGATGGACGGCAAATTCACCACCGAGCGAATCCCTCCAGGTCGGTACAAGGTTCGGGCAGAGGTGTTCGTACCAGAGACCGAACAGCAAAGGCGTTCCACCGGCATCGTGCCGCCAAGATTTGTGGGCGAAGCACCGGTCACCGTTCCCGAGGAAGGCCTGCCTGAGCCGGTCAAGATCCAGTTGGCGCCGTGGAAGTACCCGACGCGCTGATCGGACTAGCGCGGCCGCAGCCCGAGTCTCGCGGCGAAGGTTTCCGGTTGGGGCCGAGAGACGTTGCTCCGCCGAGGCGGCCTGACATAATATAAGAGCGTGCGCAGAAGCGAGAAGAGCGGGCCAACCGTAAGGGGATCGCCTGTGAAGAAGATCGCGCTTGTGATGGTGGCCGTCCTGGCGATGGCGGCCATGACGGTCCGGTCGGCCTCCAAGCCGACCGGCAGCATCAACGTGCCGGCTCGGCTGCTGCTGGAACTGAAGATCGACGGCAAGCCGGTCCTGGTTCCGAGTGGAACAGAATGCCCTATGCCTGCCGGCACGTACGCCCCGGATTCCATTACGGCCCGGGCAGAAGGCGAGGAGGTCCCAGGGAAGCGCGACATCTGGTCCATCACGAGCCGTGGACCCTTCGGGAAACGGGCGCAGATCGAGATCAAGGACGGCGCGACCACCACGATCGACGCCGGCCCGCCCTTCGTGCTCAACGTGGCGGTCTCCAAGGCCCGGAACACGCCGCAGGGCAAGGTGGTCAGGATCAACCTCCAGGTTCTCGGCAGGATGGGCGAGGTCTATGCCCCGAACACCCTCAGGAAAGGCCGGACGGTCGCCCCGGCCCCGCAATTGGAGGTCCTTGACGAGAAAGGAACCTCTCTGGCTAAGGGCAACTTCGAGTATGGCTGAGGCGGGTCATGCCGGTACTCGTGGCGAGTACCTACGACATTCAGCGGGAAGTTCCGGGTGGAAGCTTCCATCGCCGGGCCGTTCGAGATCGCGAAGGCAGCGGAGACGTGGAACACCCTTGAGTAGCCTTTAACTCGCGAGCAAGCGCGGGAGAGGACACGAGCGGTCCTCTCCCGCTTTTTTGTGGAAACGCCGATGGCTGTTTGGCGCTCCCCGGCGCCTCTCGGCGTGGGGTTTTACGTTAACCACTCCGGCCGCGCCAGTTCGCGGTTAGATTTCTGGCTCCCTGTTTCGAACGGGTTTCAAGCGTTGGGGGATTGCGGGACGAAAGCAAGTGCCTGCGCGGAAGGACCAACGGCGGAGAACCCTGCCTGTTGGAGGACCCGACGGCACGGCTGGCGGGCCGCTGGGGGACGCTCACGGCTGGCACCTTCGGCCGGCTCGCGCGGAGAATCCCCAGCCCAGCCCGCGTCTCGTCCCACCCTTTCTGGTACAATGCCGCCATGTCACCTCCCGGCAAATCCTCTGGATCTGGCCATCGGGGCGGGCGGTCGTTCGCCACGACGCGCTGGAGCCTCGTCCTGACCGCTGCGCACGACAGTCGGCCCGAGGCCCAGGCCGCCCTGGCGACGTTGTGCGAAACCTACTGGTATCCGCTTTATTACTACGTCCG
>CBFDDG010000142.1:0-10252 GCA_965603505.1 uncultured Phycisphaerae bacterium
GCGTTCGGATCTCTCGCCGGCCTCACAGAGAAGCTGCTTGCCGGCGGGGGAGGCGACCCCCCCTGCGATGGGTCGCAAGAAGGAACCCGAGCCGATGTCTCGCAGCGGTTCCTTCGCAGGCTCTGGCGTGCGGCTCTGATCAGCCGGGCTGAGATCCATGAACTTGGCGGGGATTATGCAGCCGCCTCGACGGAGTACGAACGCCTCTTGCAGGGTGAAACGGCCCTGGCGGGGAGCGGGATTTTGCCTGACTTGGTGCCGCTTGCGATGGACAGATTGTCCCAACTGTACTTGCAGAGGCAGGATTCGGGAAAGTATCTGAACATCACGGAAACTCTCGCCGCGCGATACCCAGCTTACCGTCGCACGCCACGGATCGAGCTCGAGCGCATGTATGTGCGGATACTGCGCGACACGGACGGCGATAGTGAGTATCCGCAAGGAGCCCTGCACGCCGTAGAGCACCTTGTCGCTCTCCTGAAACGCTCCGATGCGGAGCGATTCACATCGGAGGTCCTCGATGGCGTCGATCGCCTCTACCAGAAGTACAGGGATGCGCCGGGGGGCAGCACAATTGCATACGGTTACGCCTGGATGCTTGACGCCGCAGGTAGGCGGGATCGGGCCATTGAGGTTATCGCACAGGCCTTCTCGGAGAATGAGGCGGCTGGACGGACGGCATCAGATGTCAATCCTGGCCATACCGAAATCCTTCGCGGATACGCCGTTATTCAGCGTGCGGTCATGCTGGTGGAGAGGGCTGACTACGATGAAGCCCTGCAACTGCTGGCGGACGCGCCGCCGGATGCTGACCCGGAATCGCATCCCGTGCAGTTGGCCGAGTCCATGAAAAAGTGCATACAGACTCTTAAGAGGGAGGTCTCAAGGAATGAAGCCCGATAGAGCGAACGTCTCGCGAGAATGGCTGTGGGTGTACGCGCGGGGGCTGGCTCTGCTCGTTGTCGCTTTCGTGCTGTTCATCATTGCGGGGGGCGCTGGTGGCACGAGTGCGGACCCCATTGAATGGACCGATTTCATGGAGGCTGTCTCGACATCCGACGATGCCAGGGCCCTGTCCATCGGCAGAGTCCTGTTTTCCGCGCTGAAGCAGAAGTACTCGCGCGATGCGGGCTTCACGGCTCTTGAATCACGCCTGAATGCGGCCGAGTTCCTCGCCCAAAAGATGCAGCAGCAGCTCAGGAGAGCGACGGATGCGCGCATCTCCGCCATGGCCGGCGATGCTGCGGATGCACGGGATGACTCCCCGATGTCTGGCGCCATGCCGGCGGCCCCGGCGAAACGCTTCTATGAGACCTCTCTGACGGTCTTCTCCAATCCGGTTCACATCGTCGGCCTCAGTGACGAGGAGAAGATGTTTCTGACCAGGTACTACGATCTGAGGCTTAGGTCGCTCACCGCCGCCGTGGCAAAGGCGGGCCAGGGTCTGGCGATCACCGACCCCGACTTCAAGGGCACCCATGACTATGCACTCGTCCTACCTTTGCTTCACGCATCGAGCACCCAGCCGTTCAACATCCATGTCCTGCCGTCGTGGATGCAGCGGCCCGAGCAACTGGATGTGCTCTCGGATTCCTGTCTGTTGCACTTCGAGCTTCCCTTCCAGGCGATGGCCGCCGCCCGGTCATCCGCGGAAATGCGAAAAGTAGAGTTTTCGGAGCCTGAGTATTACCGGTCCGCCGCAAAGCGTTGTGGCGGCGGGCGGGCGCGGGTGGCGGTGGAGTGCCTGCGGAAAGCCATGGAGTACGTGCCCACCGACCAGACGGATACGACCGTCGCGCTTCGATTCGACGTTGTCCAGGTCTGGCTGGAGGCGGAGAATTATCCTCTCGCCGCGGGGCAGGCACGGAGCCTCTTTGAGACATATCCGAACCACGCAGACACGGGAAGGGCCATCTGGCTGTACTACTACGCACTGTCACGCAGCAACAACACGGACGAGATATTAGCCGGCATTGATAACGCATTGGCGGACGATCGATGTAGGCCGTACGAGCTGAGACTGATGTACATCAAGTGGTGGGCCCTTCGATGTCAGCGCGACCAGAGCGCACGCGTCGCGGCCCTGGAATATGAACTCCTGAAGCATCATGGCGATAACCCCATGGTTGCGCCCATCCTCTTGTCGCGCGCGATCGATCTGTTGGCCTCTCAGGATTACGATGGTGCGTATGAGATTCTACAGCAGCTTATGCACAAGTTTCCTTCGACGCAGGCCGCGGTTCAGGCGCAGCGCATGCTCGAAAGGTTGCAGGCGACCAGAGAAAGCAAGTGAGGATTCCCCGTGAACGACGACGCAAGACCCGCATTCCGCCGGCTCTCACGGCGACTGGCCGTCTGCCTTATCTTCTGTACAATCATACGGGTCGATCTAACCGCGCGGGCAGCCGTTGATGTGCGTGAAGCGCCGTTGAATGTGATCCTGATCACAGTCAGCAGTCTCAGGGCGGATCACGTGAGCTGCCTCGGTTACGAGCGCCAGACCACGCCCCATCTCGATAAGCTTGCCCGGGAGCATATTCTCTTCCGCAATGCTTTTGCCGCATCGGGGTGGACGATGCCGGCCCATGGGGCCCTCTTCACTTCACTCCACCCGAGCGCCCATGGGGCCACCCATATCGATAGAACGCTTGGCGAGGAGCATCAGACGCTTGCGGAGATCCTGGCGGATAGCGGTTACTATTGTGTCGGTTTCTGTTGCGGCCCTCGCCTGGACACGGAACACGGCTTTGCGCAGGGATTCCACGTCTTTGCCGACCGGAGCGTGACGGCCCTGCTCGAGGTGATGGAGTACGAGAGGGCGGAAGCCTTCGATATCAACAGACGCAGGACGAACGACCTGATCACTGATGCGGCGATTACGTGGCTGCGAAACAACCGTCACTCGCTCTTTTTTCTGTTCGTGCACTATTACGACAATCATTGGGACTACGGCCCCCCCGAGCCCTACCGCAGTCTCTACGACCCCGATTACACCGGTTCTCTCGATGGGACGCAGATTGCCCGCGAACCGTTATACAGCAATGCTCCCGATGAGAGAGACATCCGGCACATGATTGCGTTGTATGACGGTGAGATTCGACAGACCGATGAGGATCTCGGGGAACTGCTGGCCGCGCTCGAAGACCAGGGGCTGTTCCGGAACTCTCTCGTCATCGTGTTGGGTGACCACGGCGAGGAGTTCTATGAGCACGGCCATACCAGCCACCAGGGTATCTACGATGAGTTGATACACATTCCCCTGGTGATTTCGGTTCCGTCCGGGATCCGCAGGAGCACCGAGGCGCTCGTCAGCCAGGTGGATATCCTTCCCACTATTCTCGATTACCTGGGCATTTCCGCACCGGATGCCTGTCGAGGCAGAAGCCTGAGGCCGGTCATTGAGGGGCGCGCCGACAGTATAAACGAGTTCGTGTTCGTCGAGTACACGGGTGGGGCCGTGCCCGATATCTTCGCAGTACGCTCTCTCAGCCATAAATGCTGCGTGACGGCTCGTGGCGATGTCTTCGCCTACGATCTCGTGGCGGATCCCGAGGAGAGTGCGCCCATCATCATGCAGGATTTCAGCGATCGCATGCGACAGTTGCATGGGAGTCTCTCACAAATTCTCGCCGGATTCGGCATGGGAACGGCGACGGGCCTGCAGAAGAATCGAGCTGATTGATGCGGTTGTCGTCTGATGGAGAATCGCCTGGCGAACATGGGAAACCAGCCCGGATGAGCAGCACTTGTATCGATGTATCGTGTGTCACCGCCCCCTTGACGCCGGAGCTTGGATGGGAGGTGGAGGCGCTTCTCTTGAACGTCTTCGAGTACACCGATTACAGTCTTCGTTCCGCACTCTCCGGCGCGTATTCAGAGCATCTGGACTGCATCTTCTGTTTGGCCAGAGAGGACGGCGTTCTTGTCGGTGCCGGCGGGGTCCTGTGCGGCAAGCGGAATCCGACCGTCGCCATTCTGGGGCCCGTCGGGGTCCTTGATTCATATCGCCGACGCGGCATCGGCACAGCCATTGTAAGATCGCTCATCGACAATCTGCACGGCCGCGGCTGTGAAGTCGTGTACCTGGGCGTTTCTTCAGGCCACCCGGCCTTGAGGCTCTATGAACGCCTCGGTTTTGTCACGTACCAGGGGATCGTCCGCCGCCTATCCTTTCACCCGCCCAAGGCCTGGGAGCAAACGTACTTCTCTCCATGCACCCACGTGGGGGTTCGGCGAGCGGACTGGGGGGACTTTCCCGGCGTGCAGGCGCTGTTGTGTTACCCGGGCTCCATGCGGACGGTTGATTTATCCCGAGGGATTTTCTCCAGCCGATATGTCAGGCCGGCTCGCTTTCTTCCACTGTTCCCCGAGATCATGAAGACCTGTCAACTGCGTGGCGGCTTTGCCGGCGTCCTGGTGACACAGGCGGCCCAGAGCGTTGTCGGATTCGCCCATGTCTGCTGCCTGCCCGGCGAGGCCCAACGCCACATTGCACAGCTTGAATTCTACGTACACGACGGCTTCACGGATCGAGCCCGGCACCTCGTGCATGCGATGATTCTCATCGCTCGCGTTCTGTGTTTCGGAAAACTCCGCTGCGGCATCCTCGACGGCGACAGCCTGAAGCGCCGGATCATCGAGGACCTTGGCGGGACATGTATTGCCTCACTTGCCCGTTCCGCTTGCATTGAGGGCACATTCGAGGATGTATTGATCTACGAATGGGAGGGGCCCCCAAACGCCGACTTCCGCGCATGCGGAACGCCGATATGAACGAGGCGCCGCGAACGGTTTCTCCGGCACCGGTCGTGCGGCGTGGCTACGATGGGGCGGAGAAAGGGCCGGCCGGATCGTAGTGCGACACGACGAGCTTGCTCTTGCCGCTCGGGGCCGGCGGCAGGAACGAAACCTTCTCCAGCCGGACCTCTATCGAATTGCACACCAGGCTTCTGAAGCGGCCCAGCAGCAGGTCATCAAGTCGCTCGACGTCGGTGCCTTGTTCACAGACATAGTTGACGGTGAGCTTCCCGTCCCGCTCCTGCACCAGTCTGAACTGACGGATATCCGGATGGTTCATCAGTCCCTTCAACTGATTCCACAGCACGCGCCTGCCGTCGGGAAGAATGATGTTCTCACCGGTCCTGCCGATGATCTCCGCGAGCATCGGGAGCCTGCACCCGCAGGGGCACGACTGTTCGGACATTCTGGCTAAATCACCATTCTTGTAGCGGATGATGGGCATGACATAACGGTTCAAATCCGTCAGAGTGACCTCGCCGATTTCCCCGGGGGCGGCGGGCTTGCCGTCCTTGACGATCTCGACAATCAGGTTGTCGGCATTGATGTGATACCCCGCCGTCTCCGGGCATTGCCACGCAATATCGCGTGCTTCGTTGCAGGCGTATACGTCGATGACCCTGACGTCGAACGTGGCTTCGATCAGTTCCCTGACCTGGGGCAACAGCATCTCGCCCCCGGTCATCACCGTCGCCGGTTTGAGCGGAGCGAAGACGCCATCTCGTATGCCCTCGGCCAGCGTCCGGACGGAGGATGTGATGCCGGTCAGGATGGGCCTCTTGACTCTGGCGGTGAGCCGCTCCACATAGGCCGCGTTCTCTGGGGAGTGGAGATACGGGTTCAGAAAGTGTTGTCTGTGGATGCCCTGGAGGAACATCCATTGTGCCGGCCTGGCCGGGTCCTGGTCCGTGTTCAGAAGAGTGATGAACGAGCGCCCGACGAGCGGCACTCCCACGGCATGGCGAAACCTGATTACCGCCGCCGAGTTGTGCATTCGCGAGTTCCAGTCGGCGAGGATGCACACGGGGACTCCCGTGCTGCCGGAGGTCCGGCTCACGCGACAGGCCGGAAGATGCCGGGGAAGGAAATCCCAGAATCGGCTGCGCAGGGCATCCTTGGTCAGAAACGGCACACGCTGCAGGTCCTCCGCCGTCCGGATCCGCTCCGGATCTATACCTGCCTGTTTGAACAACTCCTGGTAATACTTGATGCTTCCGGCACAATAGCGCACGAGGCGCTCCAGTCGTTTGTTCTGAAGTCTGTGGATTCTCCCCGGACCGAATTGTCTTCTGATGGCGCAGCTTGCTTCGATGTACGCACCGGCCGTCCACTTGATCTTTGCCAACGTGCCGGTCATTCGCAAACCCGCTCATGAAGGTCTGATGGGACAGGCTCCGTCCACGTGCCGCACGCCCACTGCCGGATGAGATCGATCAGGAACTCCTGGCTCCAGAGAAGTGTGAACACGTGATCCGCATCCTTTGCCATTTCGATTGTCAGTTTCCCTGAGGATCTCCAGGGCGCGAGGCCCGGCTCAAGGGTGAGATGGAATGCATCCAGTGCGGAACTGCCTTCGGAGTAGATCAGGAGCAGATTGACACCCCAGTCGAGAAGCAGCCGGCATTCGGTCGAAGCATCGATCTTTAGTGGAGCGCATGGAGGATGAGCGGCGTGAAGGTCCCGCATCCTACCGATGAAGGATTTGATGAGGTCGTGGCGATGGGTCTTGCCGGCCAGGAGCTTCCACCACCTGCGGTGGTCGAGGAGGTGTTTTCGGTAGTAGCGCCGTCGAATGCTGTTCTCCAGGAAGCGATTTACGTGATGTGGTTGAGTCTTATCCATGAACGTGCCATTGACGGCGGCGACCCCAACCACGCGGTTGTCATGGCAGGCCGTCGTTACGGCCGTGTTGGCGCCCGAGCAGATGCCCGCGAGGAAAAACCGGCGGATTCCTTGCGTTGATTCGAGGTAGTCCATAGCCTGTTGCGTCTCGTGGACGGAGCTTGTCTCAGCCGGCCTGTTGTCGTTGCGACGATCGCTGTCCCCGATCCCCGACAAATCGAACCGCAACGTGCAGAAACCCGGCACGGCGAGCTTCCTTGCCAGTCTGACATGAATGCGGTTGGGGCCGACTCTGTGAGTGAAACCTGCATTGAGGATGATGACGGCAGGCAGGCGACTCGGCCGCCGGTGCTCTTGCGGCTCGGTGAGTATGCCGACAATGGACTTCGTATCGCCGAAGCGAGCGACCTTCTCGATCATGGCAGCACCTCGGAAGTCCAATCCGCGATGTACTGCAGGACAGGAAGCGGGATCGGTCCTTTACTGTCCTCGTTTTCGGTCTTGATCCAGATGTCAGACCAGGGAATGTGCTCGTAGCCCACCCGCGCACCGAGGTGAGTGAGATGCTCCCATAGGCGCCGGCCTTCGCATCCGTTGCGGGTCTCAATGATCAGCATCCTGTTGGCCGGCCGGTCGGCGAGTGCGAGCAGATCCAGGCTCTTGAGCTCACGCGCGAGCAGGGTGGGCAGGGGGAAGCCCAGTACTTCATCCGTCCGTCCGCGCCCGGGATGACGCCGAAGCCGTGCGAATGAGCCGTACAGCCAGTTTCTGTGGAGGTTCTTCAACTCGGCAAGATACGCAGCGCCATGTACGACCGGCTGCCAGAGGACCATCGCCTCGACATCATGCCGTCTTGCTCCGAACATCGTGGCGAGAGCGGCGCCCAATCGAAGGCCGATCAGGCACATTCGTGTCACGCCGCCGTTCTTGAGCTCCGCCACGGCGGTGGCGATATCGTCCACCCATTGTTCGAGAGCAGCCCCATCGCAATCTCCGGCCGAATCCCCGCAGCATGAAAAGTCGAATCGCAGCACATGCAGTCCACGTGATGAGAGCAACTTCGCCAACTGCAGGAAGGCCCGGTGCGAGCGAATGTACTCCTGGCCCATCGGACAACAGAGCACCACACCGGCATCGCGCACGGCGCCGGCATCCGGCGAGTGATAGACACCGAAGAGCCGCCTGGATTCCGCCCCGAAGTAGAAAGGCTCCATCATACCCAACTCGATATCCCAAGCGATCAGGCGATCATGCCGGTGAAGACGCAGCCGCTACGAACGAGATACTTGCCTGTGAGCCGGACCATATCATCCGATTGCCGTGTTGGTACGGACGCCACTTCAAACCGGTCGTCATCCATCCGTACACTGACTCGCACGTCCTGAAAGTCCAGCCACTGCCCGGTCAGGGGGAACTGGCACTTGTAGAGACACTCCTTGGCGCTGAAGAGCAGGACCGCCGCCACGTGCCGCTGATCCGACGGCAGGGTCTGTATCCAATCCAGTTCCTGCCGTGTGCACACCAACCTCGCGAACTCGTCATCCAGTTCCTGAAGGCGTTCTATATCCAGTCCTACGCTTCGAATCTTCCTTTCCCGTGCCACGGCCGCTCCGTAGTGCCCTTCACAGTGCGAAATGCTGCCGACGATCCCCGGCGGCCACACGGGCTGTCCTTTCTCACCAACCAGCAATGGAAAGCCGTCGACCCCGAGTTGTACCATGGCTCGCCGGGCGCAGACCCGTCCCGCCGCGAAGTCGAGGCGTCTTTTCAAGCCCGCTTCAGCGATACACGCCTGCTCGGCAGGGTGAAGATTCGCCAGAGAAGGGGGCGACGTCATCTCCTCCGTAATGACCTCAGGCGGAAAGAGCAACTGAATGGTCTTTTCCGGCTTATCCAGCGACATAGACACCTGCCTTCGAGCGCAAGGCCTGTTCGCAACTGGCGGCGAATTGACCGAGCGTCTGGCCGAAGAACTCTCGCAGCGGCACGCGAATCCCCATTTTCCTCTCGATCTGCGACGCTGCCTTTATCACCACGAGCGAATGTCCGCCTAAGTCAAAGAAGTTGTCGCGAAGTCCCACCGTTTCGGTGCCGAGGACCTGCTTCCAGATCTCTGCGATCTCGCGTTCCGTCGCCGTGGACGGCGGCACGAAGTCCCGCCCATTGCTCACGTAGCTGGAGGTGGACGCCAGCCGCTTGTAGTCGATCTTTCCGTTGGGGGTAAGCGGAATCGCATCCAGCAGGACAAATTGGGTGGGGACCATGTAATCCGGAAGTAGCCTGCGCAGATAGCCGCGCAGGGAAAGGGTGGTGGTGTTCTCTGTGCACACGACATACGCAACGAGTTTCTCACCGATGCGGTCATCTGTGGCGAGGGTCACGACAGCATCGGTCACCGCCCCGTGACCGGCGAGAGTTGCTTCGACTTGGGCCGGCTCGACGCGATAGTCGCGGATTTTGGCCTGGCGATCGATCCTGCCGCAAAAGTCCACGTCCCCGGTCGGGTTGTAGCGTCCCAGGTCGCCCGTTCTGTAGACACGGTCTTCCGGATCGGCCGTGAAAGGATTCAGGACGAACTTGCGGGCCGTCAGTTCGCGGTCATCGATGTATCCTTTTGACAGGTACGGCGTGCGGACACAGATTTCGCCCAGTTCCCCGATTCCCGCCTGTCGGTCCATCTGATTCAGAACGAGCAACTGCGCGCCGTCAATCCCTCTCCCGACGGGCAGCACTCCGGTCGATCCGTGGCTGTGCGGTGGCCTCATGTCATCGCCGCCGGAAACGATGGTATAGGCCATGGCCTGGGGCGTCTCCGTCGTTCCATAGAAATTGACGCAGACTGCGTGGGGGGCGACATCTTTCACCTTTCCTATCGTACGGTGGGTGAGTGCGTCGCCGGCAAAGAAGATGTAGCGGAGCGACGGGATACAAGGCGTTCGACTGTTGCCTGCTCGTGATGTGAGCAGCTTCGCCATCGCCGGCGTGATGTGTGCGACGCTAACCTTCATCTCGTGCATCCAAGTCGCGAGATGGCCGGGATCGGTCGTATGCTCGTGTTCCGGGATGCAGAGCGTGGCTCCGAGCCATAGGGGCGTGAAGATGTCTCGCAACACAGGATCGTGCGAGAGGCCGGAAAGCATGCTGAACCGGTCGGATGCGTTCAAGCCGAACGTGCGACAGTGCCAGTTGAGGAAGTGGACGAGAGGTATGTGCGTTCCCAGGATGCCTTTGGGCCCTGCTCCGGTCGAGCCTGATGTAAACATGATGTAGGCCGGGTCGTTCGGATCGACGCCGATCTCGCGGTCCTCGGCGGAGCAGTGCCGGAGAACCTCAGCCAATTCACAGACGCGAGGAGGAATCTCCAGCCGGCAGGGGATCGTTGCGGCGATCTCACTCAGGCTGTCGGCCGTCCGCCTCACTTCCGTTCCTGCAATCAAACCTCGAGCTTTTGTGGAACGGAGCTGGGCCGCAAGCCACGGGGCGGGGTAGGCCGGATCCAGAGTGGTAAAGGTCGCACCGCTCTTCAGGACACCGAGGACGGCGGCGACCAAAGCCGCGCCGCGATGAGCGCAAACGGCCACGACGTCACGGGGCCGGATGCCGTTCGCGCACA
>CBFDDG010000143.1:0-10248 GCA_965603505.1 uncultured Phycisphaerae bacterium
GCCTCAAGGACGCCAACGCACTGGAATTGCTCGAATACGCCCCCGGCGGCGAAGGCAATCCGGAACAAACCTGGCGAAGGATCGACATGGGTCACGAGGTCACATACCGATCGATCACGCCGGAGATCTTCCAGTTCGGCGTCTCGGACGCGATTCTGCAGATGTGGGCGGCCTTCCTCTACGAGTTGGACGCCAAACGAACGCCGGCTAAGTTCGCCGGGTGTGTCACGCCGGCCGAGAGCGTGCTCTGGCACAAACTGTTCACCGCCGCTCTCGAATCCCAGGCAGGCGGCACGACCGCCGTGGTCCGCTGAGCAAGTGTTTTTTGAAGGTTCACCTCTCACACGCGTCTCCTTATGTAGACGCAGACGGCCGGTTTGCCGGAAGAACAGCGAATGCACAGGTCCGTGAAGCGCCATCGTCACACGGAAATTGGGCAAGCGTTGTTGCGCTATGCCGGAGACATCCGTCTTAGAGAAGGGGACCGTTAGCTTGTTCGGAAAACCTGGAGTACGGCAAAGGAGCCACTGTAATGAACGCAAGGGCCTTCTGGATATTTGGGATTCTTCAAAGTGTCTCTCTGGGGATGATCGTATTCCTGGTGTTCCGGTCGCTCAACGCGATTCATGGAGAGACCCTCGTCGGCCTGGACACCACGATCGTGTTGAGCACCACCTTCCCGCTGTTTCTGCTGCTCGTTGCCTACACCGTCTACACGAAGAAATGAGAGGTCTCTTAGGAAAGGGCGGTTGGATGAGAGTTCAGTACTTCCTCACCCTCCTGATGATGATTGTCTCTACCGTCCTCGGATGCGACTCGGATGCTGAAGAAGGGGGATTGCAGGGAATCTGGGAGGGCAGCCTGCGGTATCCGGGTTTCGAGTCGCGCATTGTGTTTGTCATCACGCCGAAGCCGGATGGGACCTTTGACGCCACCATGCTGAGGCCGGATCAGAGCGATGAGGAGACCCGTGTAAGCGAGGTGGTCTTCACGAATTCGCGCGTACGCTTGCAGGTGGATCGTGTCGGCGGATGCTTCGACGGCCTGCTGGAGGCACAAGGCAAGACGATAGAAGGCCAATGGCAGCAGGGACGATGGTCGCAACCGCTGGTCCTGAAGAAGGTGTCCGCAGTCGCCGCACCGCGAAGACCGCAGACGCCGGTTGCCCCATTTCCGTACGATGAGCAAGATGTAACCTTCGTCAACACCGAGACAGACGCCAAGCTTGCCGGCACGCTGACCCTGCCGCGAACGGATGGTCCGTACCCGGCGGTCATCCTGATCCCCGGTGGCGGGGCTCACGATCGCGATTACGTGATCTTGCAGCACCGTCCCTTTCTCGTGCTCGCGGATCACCTGACCCGCCACGGGATTGCCGTCCTGCGGTTTGATGAGCGCGGCGTCGGCGAGTCGACCGGCGACCGTTCGCAGGCAACCAGTGAAGACTCCGCCGGGGACGTGCTCGCCGGATGGAGCCTTCTTCGAACGCTCGAGAGCATCGACCCGAATCGTATCGGGCTCATCGGGCACAGTGAAGGCGGGACGATTGCCGCCCTCGCGGCCGCGCAGCGTCCGGACGTTGCTTTCATCGTTATGATGGGCTCCCCGGGCTTGCCGGGAAAGCAATACAACCTTCAGTTTGAAGAATCGACGGCGCGTTCCCTGGGACAGAGCGAAGAAGCGATCGCCGCCAGAGTCCGGTTCCAGGAGCGAGTTCTTTCGGTCGTCATTGAGGAGCAGGATCGTGTCGTCGCGGAGGCCAGGCTTCGACATCTCTACCGGGAGCTATCGCCGTCCATGCCGCCGGCGCAGATCGAAGGCGGCCTCAAGAGGCTGCTCTCACCATGGTTTCGTTTCAACGTGACCCATGATCCCGGGGCCACGCTGCGCGCCGTGCAATGTCCGGTCCTGGCCGTCATCGGCGAAAAAGACGTGCAGGTCCCCCCCGAGGGAAATCTCGAAGCGATCCAGCAGGCCCTTCAGACCGGCGGAAACGACCATCACCGGGTCGAGGAATTGCCGGGTCTGAACCATTTCTTTCAGACGTGTGCGACTGGTTCACCCGTCGAGTATGGAAGAATCGAAGAGACAATGTCACCGACTGTGCTGTCGTTGATCTGCAACTGGATTCTCGATCTTGGCGAAGCCGACCTTTAGCAGGTCTCGTCTGGCCATCCGTCTCTATTGTGCCTTATCCCCCGGGCCGGTCATACTGGGGGACCTTGAGCGATTCACCGTCCTTGAGGGCGGACTGGTGCGCGACGATGCCGGGGACGGTCATCGCGAGGGCCTCATAGACGCTCACCAGCGGCTCGCGATCTTCCAGGATCGCCGTAATGAACTCGTTCGCCAAAGGTCCATGTGAGCCCCCGTGTCCGCCGGCGGGCATCCCCGGCGGCAGCGGGGGACGGGTGAGATCCGGAAGCTCTTTCATCGCGCCCTGGTAGTTGGTCTCGTTCATCCAACCTTTCTCGCCGAAGACCCGGCCCGTCTCGACAATCGCCCCGTGGACGCCCTTGCACATCAGCATGCGCGAGGAACCGCCTTCGCTGGTCCGGAACAGGGCGACTTCGTCGGTGAACGGGTTGTCGTACCGGTTTGCGCCGGGCTTGTAGACGTCGAACCCGGCGTTAGAGCCGAGGCAGGAGACGGAAGTGAATCGCTTGCCGGTTACGCCGATGTAGTAGGCGGTGGAGTGCGTCGGATACCACAACGGCGGCATGCCGACGCGCCAGCCCTTGAAGGAGGCAAGGGGCGTCGGGCCATAGTGGTAGTACTCGCCCTCGGAGTAGATGAGCCGTCCGAACCCGCCGGCGCGGTAGATCTGCCGCATGGCGCAGCAGTTCTCGCGGTAGCAGCTCGTCTCGGCCATCATGTACTTGAGACCGGTCTTTTGCACGGTCTCGACGAGTTGCTCGGCCTGTTCGAGCGACCCGAACACGGCCGGCACGGCGGTCATCACGTGCTTGCTGTGATTGAGGACCTCCATGCAGTGCCGGGCGTGGCTCGGCGCGTCGGTCGCCACGAAGACCGCCTCGATCTTCGGGTCCTTCACCAGCGCTTCCAGCGATTCGTAGGACTTGTCGCACCGGCAGGCCTTCATCAGCCCCTCGCGCCTCTCCGGAATCAGATCGCTGACGGCGACGATCTCGACGTTCGGATGATCCTGGAATCCGAAAGCCGCCCCGAAGCGGCACACGCCGTAGCCGACAATCCCCACACGGACCTTGCGCTCGGAAACCGGCTCCCAGATCTTGCCCGTCCCCTTCTCTGCAGCGCGGACTGCACGCGCCGGCAAACCGCCGCCCACCATCGCCCCCAGCGAAAGCACTCCCAGACTCTCCAGAAATTCCCGTCGAACCATCGAATGAGCATCATCCGCCATAAGCCGGCCTCCTTTATCCCCCGCGTCAAGATTCCCCAGCGGCGGCCACGCTCCAGGCGCCGCCGATCCTGCGACACATATTCTAATAGTCGTTCCCCCTCGCGCCAACTGTCAACGGACTCCGGCACGTGAATCTTCTCAGGCTCGCCTCAATGTGTGATGGTGGACTGTGGCTACCGGCGCAGAAAAGCTTGCCTTGGCCTTAAGTACCTGGTAGATTATTAGCGTGAGGTTTGACATCGTCAGCCAGATCGAAGCGGCTGAGGTCATTGCGGCTGGAATGAACATGAATACGGCTAAGAGACAATTCGCCGTGTGTGTTGACAATACCGACTACGAAGCATCCCTGATCGTGCGGAAGATCTACGAGGTTCTTCCGGATGAAAAGGCGGCGAGGGACGACCTGCTCCGCGTGGTTGACGAGAGCGGCGAAGACTACCTCTACCATCGCAGCCAGTTCATCCTCGTGGACTTCCCGGCCGAGGTCGAACGGGCATTGACGACCGTTTGATTCCCCTGCAGGGCGGCCAAGAATGGGGGCCGTAGGTAAAGGAGAATCTCCCCTCTTCCTCGCCCCACGTGTGGTTACCATGCGAATTCCTGTACTTGTGCTTCATGTGAGGCGATTGTCCAAGTGGGTGGGGAGCCACCCGACAACGACGTGCCTTGTTTCGTCATCCCAGAAAAAGTAGATGGCCAGACAGTGATGATCATCCTTGTTCTTGCCTTTTCGAATGTGCAGTTCAAGGAAACGCCTGTTAGTGGAGTGGCTTGGATATTGAACAAAATATGTGTCGCCTTCCTCGCCCGCGCGCTCTCGCGAAATCGAAGGTGAGTACTGAACCTTCAGCGCATCTACCTGTCTGTCGAATGCGTCCTTTGCACCCTCGTAACTCAGTCTCATATTCCGGTATTCGTTCGCCAGCAGCAGGAGGCTTCGGTAGACGAGTTCGACATCTTCGTAGCAGGCGTTTCGCACCGCGCGTATGGCACGCGGATGCAAGACCAGACGCGAGGCTAAGTTCTTGCTCACCCAGTCTGGTAGATCGTCATAATCTCGTGGAATCTCGATTGAGGTGTCCGGATCCTCCCCCGTTTTCTCGGCCAACCGTCGTCGCAGCGATTCAACCTGCCAGCGAAGGCTGTTATTCTCGGCGATGTAGTGGTCGCGGTCCTTGTCTGCCTGATCAGCGAGATCCATCATTTCATCGCGTTCTTCTTCGGTCTCCTTGATCTTCTGTTCCAGAACTGTGATCTCACTTTGGTAAATCGTCTGCCAGTCCACTTCCTGGTTTGCTTCACGACGCGCGGTCTCCGCTTGGAGTCGCTTAGCGTCAGTGAAGAATAGGCAGCCACACCAGTCAACCTGTCTCGTTGCCGATTCCTGATGCGCGCGGTCAGCCAGGAAGGCGGCAAAAGCTTTCTCGCCCTCAAGACCTTTGTAGCGCATGAAGATCATGTTCTCCGCCAGTGCCAGTGGATGATCTGCAAAGGGGGAATCAGTCTCGAAGTCCAAGCCCGGCCTGTAGGTTCGAGCGGCGCCTTGAAAAGCGGACCAAACCTTGCCGACACGGTTGGTCCATCCGAAGCTTGCAACATGTGGAAGAACGACAACGTGTGCAAGCCCCAAGGTGCGTTGGGCGAGTTTCCATTCGTCCAGCACGTACTGTCGGACTCGCCCGGGCAGTCTGTTGGCGTCGGCTTCCGTAAGGAGGTATACAGGCAGAATGCGTTGGGGGTCAACGATGAATTGAGAGAAGACATCAAGGTCGTTCTCTGTGTTCAGGTACCAGGGGCGGCCTTCCAGTTGTCGCCCAGTGGAAAGCGCAAAGCTGTCCGCTAAGTATCGCACTATCCTTGGGCGCGTAAGTGTGATTTCAGTGTCGCAGTAGGACTGCGAGGTGCAAAAGACGCGTACGGCGAACCGGTGAGTTCCTGATGTATCCTGTCTCAGCGTCAAATCCGTGGTCCACATCCGACCAGCAACCGCCTGTTGGCCGCCGTAAGGGGCATCTTGATGCGTCAGACGAAGGCTCCACAATCCTTCCGATGGTACAGTTGCACACTCGACATTGTTCCCGGGCACTCCACACTCGAAGTCTCTTCCCTCCCAAGCTTCTTGCGGCAGTTCGTTCGAGCAGAGCCCGCGTACCCAGCCGATGATGGATCTGATTGCCGCTGTCCAAGCTTCCTGGGCAGTCTGGCCTTCCTTGGGACCCAGTGCGGCAGCGAGTTGATAGGTAGTGCGCACGGTTGGTCCGCCTCGATGAGACCGAGTGTTACGGATTCGCCCGTCCGCCTTCTGGAGTATGCTGCTGGCCGCCATTTCATGCTCCTTTCAATCAAGTCATTGCACTTCCCATCCTGTTCGATTATCGACAGTCGATAATCAATGGCTTGTTAGTCTCGTCAAGGATGCAAGAACTTGCCGCTGCGCCTTCTATCGGCCGGAACGGCAGGCGAGATAAGGAGAAAAGAGGGAGCGCGGCGAGAAAAGACGGGGTTTCAGGGATCGCTTCTTGATAGCATGGCCTTGTCGTGTGGTCCTTTTCTCATGCTTCTGGCTCAAAGCGAAAAATGCCGGGTGTGTGGGAACCAAGCTGGCGGGGGCGAAAAGGAGCGTGGGGGCTCGGAGAAGGGTGACAAGGGGCTATGCAAGGGGCGTACGCGGGTTTAGAATGGCCGGGCGATTGGAGTCGTTCGATTGCCGGAGTGTCATGGACGATACGGATCAGGCCACATTCGAGTTGCAGCGCGGCGGGGACGGCCGGGCCACCCTGATACTGAAGGGCCGGCTGGACCGCGAGAGCGTCGCTTCGCTTTGGCGGCAGAGCACGCAGCAACTGCGCGAGGCGAAGCCCGAGCATCTGGTCGTGCAGGCCGGCGGCGTGGCGTATTGCGACGGGGCCGGCATCGCCTTGCTCTCGGAGTACAAGCGGATACAGCGGCAGAACGATGCACAGATCGAGTTCCGCGACCTGCGGCCGGAAATCAGCAAGTTGATGGCCCTGTTTGAGATCGACCGGCCCCCATCCCCTCCGAAGTCGCTGCACCCCGTGATTGACTGGATTCATCAGGTCGGCGGGTGGACCGCCGGGCTGTTCCATGACTTCATCGACCAGGTGAGCTTCATCGGCGAGGTCTGCATCAAGATGCTGCGGGTCGTGCGGCACGCCGATTCGCTGCGCTGGAGAGACACCCTGATCATCGCGGAGAAGGCCGGGGCCAACGCCGTGGGCATCACCGCGCTCATGGGCTTTTTGATCGGACTGATCCTGGCCTTTCAGTCGGCGGCGGCCATGGAGAAGTTCAATGCGGAGATCTTCGTGGCCGATCTGGTGGTGATCGCGTTGTTCCGCGAGCTGGGGCCTCTGATGACGGCGTTCATTTTAGCCAGCCGCAGCGGTTCGGCCTTCGCCGCCGAATTAGGCACGATGAAAGTGAACGAGGAGATCGACGCGCTCGTGACCATGGGCCTGGACCCCGTGCCGTTTCTGGTGCTGCCCCGGCTGGTCGCGGTCCTCTGTGTCATTCCACTGCTAACGGTATTCAATCATCTGTTCGGCTTGATCGGCTGCGGGCTGGTCATGGCCTCCTGGGATGTGCCGGTGACGACGTATATCGAGCGGGTCCGCGAGGCGGCGGACTTAGCCGACTTCTTCGGCGGGCTCGTCAAGACGTTCGTGTTCGGGACCCTGATCGCCGGCATCGGCTGCCTGCGAGGCCTGCAGACCGGCAAGAGTCCCAGCGCCGTCGGCGATGCGGCGACCCGCGCCGTCGTCAGCGGCATCGTCGCCATTGTGGTCGCCGATGGCGTATTCGCCGTGGTCTACTATTTCCTGGGCATATAGGGGAAACTCGAAATTCGAATGTCGAAATCCGAAACGAATTCGAATAACGGCAATGCGATTGTTGAGGTCAGGGACCTGACGGCCGGCTATGGCCGTACCGTGATCCTGAAGGATATTCGCTTCGACGTCCGGGCCGGGGAGATCTTCGCCATCTTGGGCGGCTCCGGATCCGGCAAGAGCACGCTGCTCAAGCACATGATCGGCCTGACAAGACCGTTGAGCGGGACCGTCATCGTGGACGGGACCGATATCACCGCCGCCGAAGGCGAGGAACGACTCAATATGCTCAAGAAGATCGGCGTGGCCTACCAGAGCGGCGCGTTGTTCGGCTCGATGACCGTTCTGACGAACGTCGCGCTGGTCCTCCAGGAATTCACCGACCTGCCCGATGAGACCATCGAGACGATTGCCCAGATGAAGCTCAAGGCGGTGGGTCTGGAGGAAGCCGCGTACAAGATGCCCTCCGAGCTGAGCGGCGGGATGCGCAAGCGCGCCGCCATCGCGCGGGCGCTGGCCATGGACCCGAAGATACTGTTTCTCGACGAGCCTTCGGCCGGACTGGACCCCGTCACCTCGGCGCAACTCGACGATTTGATCCTTGAGCTGTCGCGCAGTTTGGGCATCACGTTCGTGATCGTCACGCACGAGCTGCCGAGCATCTTCGCCGTGGCGGATCGAGTGATCATGGTAGACAAGGAGGCCCAGACGATCATTGCCCGGGGCAAGCCGCAGGAGCTTCGCGACGGGAGCGACAATCCGGTCGTGCGGCAGTTCTTCAGTCGCCGGGTGGGCAAGGTCGGATCGGCGTAAGGTGTGGGAGCTGTTTCGATGGGCCTGAAACGAATCGATTGGGATGGATGTGTCGAATGGATGCAAAACCGCATTACTTCAAGATAGGGATTTTCGTCCTGATCGCGGTGGTCTTGATCGTGGTTGCCGTCGTGATCTTCGGCGCCGGTCTGCTGGCGCAGAACGAGCTGCATTTCGAGTCCTACTTCGCCGAGTCCATCACCGGCCTGAGTGTGGGCTCGCATCTGGAGTTCCGCGGCGTCCGGGTCGGCCAGGTTGTGCAGATCGGGTTCGTCGGCAACGTATACGACCTCCCGGAGGAGGAACGGGGCATCTCGCGCTATGCGGGCTACGTCCGCGTGGTGACGGCCGTGCCGCGTGCGAAGATGCCCGATTTCGCGGCCGGACAGGTCGAAGAGATCTTGCGGCAGATGATCGAGCGCGGAGCTCGCGTCCGCGTCACCTCCAATATTCTCACCGGACAGGCCTACCTCGAGATGAACTACCTCGATCCGAACCGCTTCCCCGTGGAGAAAGTCCCGTGGCAGCCGAAGTACCGCCGCATTCCTTCGGCCCCGGGCGAGCTGACCACGATCAAAGACTCGATCGACAACATCCTCCACCAGATGCAGGAGATCGACGTCAAGGGCCTGATCCTGGCGTTTCAGAAAGTGCTTGCGTCGCTGGATCGCGCCATCAACGACGCCAACCTGGGGGCGGTCAGTGAGGAAGCGCGTGCGCTGCTGAGGGACAGCCGCGAGAAAGTCGCGGCGCTGGAGACGGAGAAGATCAACGCGGACGCCCTGGCATTGCTGGCGTCCCTGAATCAAGCGGTGACTGATGCGAACCTCCCGCAGGTGAGCCGGCAGATGCAGGAGGTCCTGATCCGGATGGACCAGAAGCTCGTGGCCCTGAACGTGAAGAAGATCAATGCGGACGTGGAGCGGCTGCTGGATTCGCTGAATCGGGCGGTGGCCGACGCGAACGTGCCCGCACTGAGCGAGGAGGCGCACAGCCTGATGGCCGAACTGCGAACCACGAACGAATATCTTCAGAGCCTGCTGTTGCCCCCCGAGGGACTTTCCCAGGCGAACCTGCCGGAAGTGGTGGCCCGGCTCGGGAAGACCGTATCACAACTGAACAAAGTCCTCGCTGCTGAAAAACCCGAGATTGAGACGATCCTGAACGACTTCCGAGAGATCACGGACAGTCTCAACGATCTCGTATCCACCCTGAAGGAACATCCGTCGGAGCTCTTGTTCAGCAGTCCGCCGCGAAGATCGGAGGTGTTGAAATGACCCGTTTTCACGTCAAGGCATTTTCCTGCGTTGTCCTCGCTGCATTCGCCGTCACGCTGGTGGGCTGTGCTCGGGAGTCGTATGACAGGCAGTGTTACGCCCTCGGTGCGGCACGTGAGCGGGCGCCCTTGGAGGCCCGGATCGATGGTGCGCTGGAAGTGCGCCGTCTGAGCGTGGATGCAGCTTTTGCCGGCAAGTGCTTCGTCTACCGCGTGGACGAGCACGAGTATGAACCCGACTACTACCACCAGTTTCTCATTCCCCCCGGGATCATGCTGACGGACAAGACGCGTCAGTGGCTGTCGGATTGCGGCCTGTTCGAGCGCGTCCTGCCCGCGGACACCCGGCTCGAACCGACCTACACCCTGGAAGGCAGCGTCGCCGCCCTCTACGGCGACTTCATCGATGACTCCGCTCCGCAGGCGGTCCTGGAGATTCGCTACTTCCTGCTGAACAGCGACAGTGACGCCGAGGCCGTCGTCTTCGCGGAAACCTACCGGGTCGTCACGCCGATTCCCGAGCGGACCGCCGCAGCCTTCGTCGCCGCCCTCGACAACTGTCTCGCGGAGATTCTCACGCGCCTGGAAGCAGACCTCGAAAACCACCAAATCGCCAGGTGAGCGAAAGGAAGTCCGCTCCTCCGGCGGGTATACACATCGAGCCTTATCACGGCTGATGAGAGGTCAGGCGTTAGAGAGTCCACCTGAAAACACTTCCTTCACGCTGTCTCTGATAAGCACAATGATCGTGAACACACCGAGCACAACGCAGAACGGGTGCGACCTCTTCTTTAGATATATCCCTTTGATCGAACTGCGACGAAGTGGTTCGGTTCTATGCGGGCCGGGCAGGGGTGGTGAGATCCCCAGCTCGCAGAGGTCCGGATGAATGGGATATCTGCGGACAAGTGCGCCGTCAGGAGACT
>CBFDDG010000144.1:0-10192 GCA_965603505.1 uncultured Phycisphaerae bacterium
ACATCGGCATGAGGATGACAAGGACCACGATGCTCAGCAGCGAGCCGCGGGTCCGAGTGAGCTGGACGGCCGCCGAGAACAGAGTCCCGACGCTGGAGATGCCGAGATTGCCCAGCAGTAGAACGGCCAATAGCTGCGGCCACCGACCCCCGACGTGCAGGTCGAAAGAGATCAGTCCGATGGGAACGACGATCAACTCGAAGATGCTCAGCATGACCACATTGGCCACGAGCTTCGCCAGATAGATCGTCCCGGGGTCGAGCGGGGCCAACAGCAGCCCGTCGATGCACCCGTTTTGCTGTTCGGCCGCAAACGACCTCTCCTGCGCCAGCAGCCCGGAGAAGAGAAAGGCAATCCACAGAGCGGCCGCGCCCATGACCGGCGCGCTCGCGCTCGTCGAGGAAGGCTCCGAGGCCATGCGGAGGATGAACACGATGAGCATGCCAAGGACGATCATCGTCGGCAGAACCTGTTTGGCCCTGAGCTCTACGACGATATCCTTGATGACGATGGCCCGCAGGCCCAGCCATAAGTCTTTCAACTCATGCTCCTCGCATACGACAAGTAATCTTCGCAAAAACGGTCGGCGTCGATCTCATCTGTCATCGCATCCATCACAAGGCTACCCTTGTCCAGAACCGCAACGCGCCGGCAGCATCGCAGCCCGAGGCGGGTATCGTGCGTCGTCATCAGGATCGCGCCGCCTTCGCACACAAAGTGGTCAAAGATCGCGAGCAGCCGTTCCGTAGCGCCGGCGTCCAAACCGGTGAACGGCTCATCCGCAAGCAACACGACCGGCCGATGCAGCAGGGCCCGCGCAATCGCCAGTCGCTGCAAGAGCCCGCGTGAGAGAATGGCCGCCCGGTCGTGGCGATAGGGTGCCAGCTCGGTAGCCGTCAGCAATTCCTCAATGCGGGATGTGCGGTCGGCCAGACCATACAAACGGGCGGCGAAGGTGAGATTCTCGCAGACGGTAAGCTCCGGATACACCATGCTCGCGTGGGAGACCACGCCAAGCTGCCGTTTGGCTGCTTCCGGATGTTTGCGAATGTCGAATCCATGGATGGTTGCCGTCCCGTGGTCGGGGTGCAGCAATCCGGCGACGATCCGCAGCAGCGTGCTCTTGCCGGCTCCGTTGACTCCGCACAGGCACACGGCCTGCCCTTTGGGCACAGCAAGATCGACACCCCTCAACACGGGCCTTGTCACGAACGTCTTGCTGACGGAGCACACGCTCAATAATGCGGGGCCCGGCAGGCGGTTTTCTGCTGTCGTCTCATGCATGCTGTTGTCCGGTCCCGGCCGACTTCGGGCGCAGTCGCAGGAGAGCAACGACCACAACCACCACGAACACAACCACCAGAACGATCCAGGTATATGAATCCGACTGCCTCACATTGAACCCGGAGACCTGAAAACTGATTCGGTCGCCCGGCTTGAGATCGCTCCGGCGGTAGTACTCAATCGGCGCCCCTTGCTCGTTGGTCAGCCGATTGGTGGGCTCGCCGAGCCCCTCAAGACGGCCCTGTCCCTGCTCCCAGAAGATCATGAGGTCCGCCGTCGGCAGAGTCATCTCCTTCCCGACCTGTATCGTATTGCGGTCGATATCGACCTTGTACGAGAAGGTGACCTGGTGCTCACCCGGCGGCACTGCCAAGGTATCGTAGAACCCCTCCTCGGTGATGACAAGCGCGTTCTGCTCCAGATACCCGGACGAAGCAAGCTCCCGGAAACCTCTCGGCAGCTTGACCTCGATCACGACCGGTCTGTTTTGCCCATCTCTCCGCGACCCCGTGACGGCCATATCGGAAGCGTTCGTCAGTTGCATGTACTCAGTGAATCCGAGCGACATCTCGCGGACCGCGACCATGATATGATGCGTGCCGACGGACAATTGGGACGTATCCGTTGAGACGTCGAACACTTGTACGCTCGTTGAGAACTCTTCGGCTGTGGGAGCCAGGAAGACGGGCCGGCCCTTGAAGGCCATGTCCTGGTGCTTCACACGAGCCACGGCCGCCATATCCTGCCCCGTTGGGACGTTCTCAAAGACGGCCTTGCCGTCCTCGCCGACGTTCCCCTGCAAGGACTCGACGGGCGATTGCCCCCTGTAAAACTGGACGGTGGCCTCATCGCCCACAACGGTCGCTCCGTTTACGGTATTGTTCGTGACTTCGACCGTGAGTGCGGCCCCAGCCGAGGCATCGCCCGGCGTCAGCATCAGGCCCAGAACGGCAAGAACCGCCGCCATCGAAAGATACCTCACGATTGCGTCCCTTCTTTACGGCTACGGCACTCGCGTCTCGCCAGCAGCGGCCGCAGCGCGAGGGCTACACACACGAACAATAAAATCCACTTCAGATAAATCATTCTTCGATCGTATCTCCCTGTGGCGCGCCCCGCCTGCCTCCGAGGACGGCTACGATCACGAGCGAGGCTCCAACCACCATCAAAATATTCCCAATCCAGATCCAGTTAATCAGCGGCTTGATATAAACGGTCAGGTTGATCAACCTCGTGGCGCTATCCACTTCGGTCAGCGCCAGGTAGAGGTCTCCGGCCAGCGTCCGTCGAATGTCCACCTCGCTCGTGCGCTTGCCCGACTGCGCGTAGAAGGCCACCGACGGCGAGAGCTCGTCGATCCGCTTGGCGCCTTTGTACACCGAGACATCGGCCGTGATAGCCGTGAAGTTCGGGCCGTGATCCGCATTGAGATCGTCATACACAAGCTCGAAGTCACCGACCTGGACTCGTTCGCCCGGCCGCAGTGCGACCTGTTTTTCGACATCAAACCCGCCGGAACCGGCGATCCCTACGAACGTCAGCAGCACGCCAATGTGGACGACCCGCGCCCCATACCATCGAAGGCTGGAAGACAACCGCCACATGCCTCCGTCCTCTGTCTTCTGTCCTCCGTCCTCTGCCCTGCGGCGGGTATACCGCTGCACGAAATCGGCGGTCAGATTCAATCCGACGAACCCGCACGCAATAAGATATGCGATGGCCAGCTCACCGGCAAGCACCCAGACCAGCACGGCGGCCGTACCCGCGAAGACCGCCCCGAGGGTCCGCCGGCTTCTGTCGAAGCCGCAACGGATCAGATGCGGACAGATGCCGAGCAGAAGCAGAAGAATCAGTCCGCCGGGGGCTGCGATCTTGGTGAAGTATTCACTCTTGAGGCTGATCTGGCGGGTGCTGACCAGGCCGCTCAAGAATGGAAACAGCGTGCCGACGAGGATCACGAAAGCCAACAGGACTATGAGCCAGTTGTTCCACACAATGAACCGGATGCCGGGGCCCTGCTTGGCCGGGCTTGATTCCCACCGTATGTACCGATAGAGGAACAAGACACCTGCAATCACCCAGATAGGTATCAGGAGCACGAGAAAGAGGATCCCCAATCCGGGCTCCGGAAACGCGTGGACGCTTGAGACAAGGCCGTATCGTGTCAGGAACGTGCCGAAGATGCACAGGCTGAAGGTCAGAATGGCCAGAACCATGAACCACGTGGCGATTCGGCTGCCGGCCCGGAAGGTGCGCCCGCAGTGCAGCAGCGCAGTCGCCGTCAGCCACGGGATCAGGGAGGAGTTCTCCACCGGGTCCCAGGCCCAGTAACCGCCCCAGCCGAGCTCCTCATAGGCCCACCATGCCCCGAGAGCGATACCGATCGTCAGGAATCCCCAGGCGAGCAGCGACCAGTTGCGCGCCCGCTCGAAAAGGAGCAGCGACTGCCTCGGATCCGCTTGCTTCAGGGCGGCGAACGTCCAGGCGTATGGGATGGCAAAGGCGGCGTATCCAACGAACAACGTCGGCGGGTGCAGAGCCATCGCCGGGTGCTGCAACAGCGGATTGAGGCCCGCGCCGTCGCGCGGCGTCGTGACCGACAAGCCAAACGGATCTTTGTCAAAGATCAACACGAGGAAGAAGAAGACCGCGACCAGGTTCGCCGCCGCCCGGGCAACGCCATTGAAACGCTCGTGACTCTCGCCGGATCTCGAAAAGGCCAGCACGACGAAGCCGGTCTGCAGCCAGAGCCAGAGCAGCAGCGAGCCGGAGGCGCCGGCCCACAGCGCCGTGAGCTTATAGACCAGCGGCAGCGCGCGCGACGTGTGCTCCGCCACATAGCTGACGGAAAACTCGCCCCGCACCAGCAGGAACCAGAGAGCGACGGTGGCGACGGTCAGACAGAGCAGGCACCCGAGGGTGGCGTTGCGTCCGCTTCGCAGTAGCTCGCTGCGCTTCCGCCATGAGCCGAGCAGATCGACCAGGATGGCGTAACCACTCAGGAACAGGCCGAGCCGCAGGGCGAATTGTCCCAGATCCGCCATGCCTACTTCACCTTCACCTGATACTTCGATTCACATCGCGTCATCAAAGTATCGGCTCGGAAGACGCCGGCGGGCGCCAAACGCCCTTCCACGACGACCTCCCTTCCCTCGGTGAAATTGTCCGGCACGACGCCTTCGTACTGCACGGGCAGTTCCGCCTGCGCCCCCGCGAGGGTGAACTCAAGCGTTGTGTTTTCGAGGTCCCGGACCACGCTGCCGGCCTTGACTCTCCCGGCGAGCCGGAAGGAGTGCTCCGGCGCCGCCTCGCCGGCCGCGGCAAAATCGTCCACGGAATAGTAGTACGCCCAGGAGGACTGCATCGCCTGGTACATGAAATAGCCTATACCCCCTCCAATTACTATGATCCCTGTGAGAAGTTTGACAATTACCTTGGTTTTCATTCCTCGGGACCTTTGACTCTGAACAATCGAATCAGCCGCAGACCGACCGTGGCTTGCCCGGCCGGGATTCTACCAGTTTTTGGCTGAGAGTACAGCAATACGTTTTTCCCGTATGGCGCCGGAGAATGCTTACCGCCATGACACGTCAGGAAGCACCTGCCGCCATGACCAACAGCACCATCCGCAAAGAGGCGCTCTCAATTGTGAGAAAATCCCCGGACGCACACCTGGACGTGTAAAGACGCAGCGCCCCGATACTGATCTGACTGCACTTGCCCCCATGGTCGATGCCCGCGCTTCACCGCTGCGCCCTGAAGCGAGCATCGAGCTTGAAGACGCGCTTCATCGGAAGATTCAGGACCGCAGAAGGCGGCAATGACAAAGCCGTGCGAATCTCCTCAAGGATAGCGTTGATCCTCTCGACATCGCGCGCAATGACCGCAAACCAGATATTGAACCGGTAGTCGCGCAGATAGCTGTGCGTAACCTCGTCGTAACGGCCCACGACCTCGGCGGCCCGGTCGACGCGGTCCGGTTCGACGCTGACGGCAGCCAGAGTACTGCAGAAACCCAGCTTCCTCGAATCGAAGCTCGCGCCCAGCCGACGAATCGTACCGTCGCGGCGCATTCGCTCGAGACGATGCCAAAGCTCCTCGACATCGATCCCCAATCGTGCGGCCAGAAGATCAAAGGGCCGCTCGTTCAACGGGAAATCATATTGCAGAGCATCCAGTATCCTGTGGTCAAGATCGTCCATCCGTACGTCCACCCAAACCGGTTGATCGTTCTGCCGACAACAGCATATAAGAAAGCCCCTTTCTCATTTGCGAGAATGCTTCGGACTCAACGTGTCCCATGGCTGGCAAGCGACGGTCGAACCGCGGCTTCCAGCGGCGCTACCCCAAGTTAGCGGGGCAGGTCATAGCACTCGCCGGTTCGGATGAGTTCCTCTCGCTCGGCTTCGCCGAGGCCGATCTCTTCATCGCTGAGATAGCATGCCGGATCGGGCGCCCACGGGTCTCCGAGATACGCATCGGCCCGGACGCGGAGACTGCCGCCGCAGGCGTCGAAGAATCGGCAGAGCCGACATCGGCCCTTGACGTGCGAGCGCCGGTCTCTGAGCCCTCTTAGCAGCGGCTCATCGGGGTCGGTCCAGATCTCGCTGAAGGGCCTCCGGCGAATGCTGCCCAGGTCGTAGTGCCACCAGAACTGGTCGGGGTGGACGTTGCCATTGTAGTCGATGCAGCCGATGCCCACGCCGCTGCTGTACAGACCGCCGCCGTTCCAGGTCAGTAGCTTCCAGACCTCCGGCGCCCGCTCCGAGCCTTCAGCTAACAGCTTCAGGTACAGATAGACACCGTCCACGTGATTGTCGACGGTCAGAATATCCGTTTTGCGCCCGGCTTGCTTGAAGAGCCTCGTCTTGGCCAGGATGCGATCCAGTGCGTCGCGGCTCTCAGCATGGGTTAGGTCCTCATCAGCGATGGCCGCCCCCCGGCCGCTGGGGACCAAGTGGTAAAAGCACGCCCGCTCGATCCCTTCGGCCTCGAAAAAGTCGAACAACCCCTCCAGGTCCTGCACGTTTCTGCGGGTCAGCGTCAGTCGAAGGCCGATGCGAACGCCGGCCTCCTGGCAGTTCCGGATGCCCCGGACCGCCCGCTCGAATGCGCCGGCGACGCCGCGGAACTTATCGTTGATCGGTCCGATTCCGTCGAGGCTGATTCCTACGTACGAGACCCCAAGCCGCTTGATCTCGCGGGCCTGATCCTCCGCGATCAACGTGCCGTTCGTCGAGATAACCGCGCGGAGGCCCTTGCCGACGGCGTACTCGATCAACTCAAAGAGATCGTGCCGCATGAGCGGCTCGCCGCCCGAGAACAGAACCGACGGCACACCGAACGCGGCCAAATCATCAATGACGGCCTTCGCCTGGGCCGTCGAGATCTCGTTGCAGTCCTTGTCCGGCCCGCTGTCATTGTAGCAGTGAACGCATTGCAGATTGCACTTACGCGTGATGTTCCACACAACGATCGGTCTTCTCTCGGAAGCTTTGGCCGGAACGACTTCGCCCCGGCGCTCGCCGGAGCCTTTCCTGCCGTAGCGCAGCCAATCGCCCGGCGTGATCTCATCGCAGTAGAGCTTGCTGATATTGATCATCGAATATTCCACCTCATCCCGTCATGCCTTCAGACGCACGAGGGAGATACGCACAAAACGGCTCCTCGGCCATGTAGTTGCCGGTCGCCGCAAACGCCCGGCCGCGACAGCCTCCGCATACCTGCCGGTAGCCGCAAACGCCGCACTTGCCCTCCAGGGCCCCCACATCACGCATGCGGGCCAAATCTTCATTCTCATCCCAGATCTGTACGAGCTTCTTTTCGAGGATGTTCCCGCAGTTCACCGGCAGGTAGCCGCAGGGATAGACGTCTCCCCGATGGCTGACAAAGAGCACGCCAAGGCCCGCGAGGCAACCCCGCGAATGGCCGCCATGCTTGGACGCTCCAGGCGCGGGCCCGCCCGGATGACCGTGGCTCTGCTGCGTCTTATGCAGTCCCTGCTCTCTCTTGACCCGCTCGTAATGCGGCCCGCAGGTCACCTTGATCTGCATCTGCCCCCTGCCTTCCAGCACGCAGATGTCCCGCATGATCTGCTCGTATTCCTGGGGCGAGAGCATGTCCGTCTCGGCCAGCACCAACCCGCAGCCCACGGGCACGAGCATGAAGATGTGAACGGCGACCGCCCCGAGCGATCTCGCCAGATCGTACACCTCCTCCAGTTGTCCGGCGTTCTGTTTCGTCAACGTGACGTTGATCTGGAACGGCACGCCCGCGTCGTGCAGATGCCGAACGCCTTGCAGCGCCCTGTCAAAGGCCCCCGGGATCTGGCGCATCCTGTCGTGCACGTCGGCGGTGGCGCCGTCGAGGCTCACGGAGACGCGAGCGATTCCACTGTCTCGGGTTTGCCGGGCGATATCGGGAGTGATCGTCGTCCCATTCGTGGCCAAGGCCGGAGTGATCCCGCGCTGCCGGGCCAGGCCGACGAGCTCGAACAAATCCTTGCGACAGAGCGGCTCGCCACCCGAGAACACAAGCACGGGCATGTGCGGCTGACGCCGGCCCAAGTCGGCAAGCTGATCGATCAGTATCCGGCCCTGCGCTGTTGAAAGATCCGCGACGCCGGCCTCATTCGACTCCAAACGCCGGCAGTGAGCGCACGCCAGGTTGCACCGGACAGTCGTCTCCCAGAAGAGCATTCGCAAGATTCGTTCAGACGCCGCCGCGGGCTTCATATGTGCATATCCTCGTCTTGTTTCGCTTCGCAGGAAATCTCGCGGGCCCGCTGAAGAATGGCGTCGACGAGCTTTGCCGCTTCGGTCGGTCCGGTCTCTTTCGCCACGGCGTCAACGTTCTTGATGACGCAGTGCAGCAGCTTGTTCACCACGCGATTCACCATCTCCTCGAGCAGAATCCGACAGGAAGCATCCTGTCGCGGTCCGACGAGGAAGCGATCGAGCTCCCCTCGACCGATCTGCTGAAACTCTTCCTGCATCCGGCCGATCAGTGGGCCGATATCCTTCGCGTGAAACCAGTCCATGAACTCACCGGCCTGCGCATAGACGATCTCCAGACCACTGGCCATGTCTTCCTCGCGGGCCTTGAGATTCTGCTCGGCGACCTCCTTGAGCTCGTCCATGCCGTAGAGGTAGACATCCGCGATCTTGTTGATGGCGGGATCGAAGTTGCGGGGCACGCCGACGTCGATGATCAGCAGAGAGCCCGTCTTTTTTCTCT
Organism: uncultured Phycisphaerae bacterium; assembly: GCA_965603505.1. GTDB lineage: Bacteria > Planctomycetota > Phycisphaerae > Sedimentisphaerales > Anaerobacaceae > PLanc-01. The sequence goes on from CBFDDG010000144.1 coordinate 8,521, forward strand.
GCACGGCCTGCTCGAAGGATTCCCGGGTGTACAGGCACTCCCGGGCCGCCACCGAGGAGATGACGATATCCGCCTGGCCAATCCGTTCGCTCAATTCCTCCCACCGTCCCACGGTGATCCAAAGCCGCTTGGCCAGGTCGGCGGCGCGTTCGTGGGACCGGTTCACGACCGTGACATCCGTGCAGCCCGCCTTCAGGAGGTGCCGCACGACCAGCTCGCCCGTTTCCCCGGCCCCGATGACAACCACTTTGGCCCGGGTGACCTCGGCAAAGAGTTGCAGGGCCAGTTCCACCGCCACGCCGGCCACACTCACCCGGCCGTTCGAGATGGCCGTGCTGGTGTGGACGCTCTTGGCCGTGAAGAATGCGCAATGAAACAGCCGGTTGAGGATCTTGCCGGTGCTCTTGGCCGCACAGGCCAGCTTGTAGCTGTCCTTGACCTGCCCAAGAATCTGCGCCTCGCCGACCACCATGCTGTCCAGGCCTGCTGCCACCATGAGCAGATGACGCACCGCCTCCTCATTCTCGTGGAAATACAGGCAGGGCTTGAACTGCTCCGGCTCGATGTTGTGGAAGCCGGACAGGAAGGCCACCAACCGGCCGGCAATCTGCCCAGATTCCTGCTCGCCGGCGTAATACAGCTCGACCCGGTTGCACGTCGATAGCAGAACGAACTCGGCCTTGTGGTCCATCTCCTTGAGCCGGCGCAGCGCCGTCGTGACCTCCGACGCACTGAAGGCCAACCGCTCCCGGATTTCCACCGGAGCGCTCTTGTGATTCAGGCCGAGAACGACAATGCTCATTGTGAACTCACGTTGTTAAATTCCTGATCGTTGGTCTGTGTCCCATGGCGCACAACTGACAATCCCCGGCGGGAAGATCCCGCGAGAATTCGTGTTGCGTTACCCCGGCAATCGTGACCCCGATGATCGCCAACAGAATCAATCCGAATGCGGCAATCGTCATGTAGGCCCGCGCTTTGACCTTGAGCAGACGAAGCGAATCCAGGATCAAGGCCGCGCCCAACAGGCCCCAGGCCCCTATGATGCAAATGACCTTGCCGTCCGCCAGCCACCGGGCGACCCCGGGCCCGACCAGCGACGCGAGGCCCAGCCCGCTGATCACGCCCAGCGTCAGCAGGACAAAGCCGATCCGCACTCCGAAGCGGTTCATGCGGCCGAGCGTCTCCATACTCGGCATCCTGCCCAGGACCTGCATGATGCCCTTGTGCTTGAGCCGGTAGCTGCCGAGCAGATACAGCGCCGAATTCGCGGCCGCGAACAGGATCGAGGCCGCCGCCAGGATCATGGCGCTGGCGTGCGCGACGGCCCAGGGCGTCCCGGCCACCTCGTGAGGCCTTGAGGCAGGCTCGGCCACAAGCGCGGCCATCAGGACGATGCCAAGGATGACCCACACCATCACGGCGCCGAACCAGACCTGGTCGACCGCGAGCCTGAGCAGCAGATACAGAACGCCGAAGACAAGGGCCAGCAGGACGAGCGAATCGAACAGGCCCGTCAGCGGAACCGCCTTGATGGATACGCCCCGGAGCGCGAGCAGCGCGGCGTCGAGGAGAACCGCCGACAGGACCAGCGGCATGAGCAGCGCCCCATATCGGCCGGGCCTCTTGAGAAGTTGCAGGGCGCAAAGCACTCCCGCCGCGGCGTCAGCCA
>CBFDDG010000145.1:0-10161 GCA_965603505.1 uncultured Phycisphaerae bacterium
ACTCATCTTTATCGGCCCTGCCTGCTGCGCAACTCCATGTGGCCGTTCGTGCAAAGTCGCGGTCAAACGGGCAACGCAAGTGATCGTCATGGCCCAATCATCGCACCAGAATTTGACCGATGAGGACCAGCGACGGCGGGAAGGAAACCGGCAACTCCGCATGCCGGCGGATACGTTGGAGGCCCAAGTATGGAGGTTCCCCGCGCCGTTGGAACAAGCCCAGCGGACAGGCAGGCGTCAAGGCGCTCCGTTTTCTAAGGGAACGCCCAAGCAGGACCCAAAACGCCGGGCCGGAAGCCGGGAGAGCACCATGGTCCCAAGGCCCATCGCCCTTGAGAAATGGGCTATCGCGATAGTTACGGCATTGACTCGATGAAGCGGGTTCTTTAGGATGATGTTCGGTAAGGCAATAGAGTCGATGCGGAGGTGACTGGTGACTGGTGTTGCCCCTGGTCTTCAAAACCAGTGTAGGGCCGAGAAGGTCCTGGGTGGGTTCGATTCCCATTCGCCTCCGCCATTTTCTTATTGTGGATTGCGAATTGATGGTTACGGATTCGTATCGAGCGGCCGTTCAAATCCGAAATCCACAATCCGCAATTGCAGTGGAGTGTGCTGTTATGGAAAAGTACAGAACGACCTTGTCGTTGCTGCTGGTAGGGCTGGCCGTCGCGTTCCTTGCCTATGGCCTGCTCTCGAGCCCCGCCCCGGCGGCTTCGGACGGGCAGGACCCCAACGATATTGCGGCCAAGTCCGAGCTGTGGATCACCCAGCAGGTGGTCCGTGGCGGACTTCAGCGGACCGAGACAGGCGAGATCAAGAAGACCTACGAAGGAGAGCAGGCCCCCGAAGCCTGCCCTACCTGAGTGAAGTAGCCTCTGCCGTGGTGTCCACGGCCCGACCCGCCGTCACTGTTTCGATCCAATCTTCTCGCTGAAAAGGAAGCCATGGCACACATGGCCGCAAAGACCAGACTCGCCGGTTTCTTCGCTCGCTTGCAGCCCTATCGTCTCTGGGTCCAGACGGCCTTCCTCGTCGTCTGGCTGGCCCCATTCGGCCTCCGCTATCACGGGATCTGCGCGCCGGTCTTCCACTGCTATGCGTGTCCGCTGGCAACGTTCTCATGCCCGATTGGCGTGCTCGCCAACTTCGCCGCCCTCCATATGATCCCGTTCGTCGCGATCGGTACGCTCGTTCTGGTCGGGGCGCTGGTGGGCAGTCTGTTCTGCGGATGGGCCTGCCCCTTCGGATGGCTCCAGGACCTCGGGGCGAAGGTGCCGACGGCCAAGTTCGAGCTGCCGAGTTGGACGGGGCACTTCCGGTTTGTCGTGCTGGGTCTGGCCGTGCTGGCGATTCCGTACTTTTTCGGCGAAGCACATCCGCTTTTCATCTGCCGCATCTGCCCGGCCGGCGGCATTGAGGCGGCAATCCCCAACGTGGTCAAGCAGGCTTGGACCGGCCAGCCGATCCTCTGGCCGAGCACGTTGAAGCTGACGATCATCGGCGTCTTCATTGGCGCGATCCTGTTCATCCGCCGGCCCTGGTGCCGGGTCCTGTGCCCGCTCGGCGTGATCTTCTCGGCCTTCAACCGGGCCTCCGCCTTCCTCCTGCGATTCGACCGCGAGCAGTGCACCGACTGCAAACTGTGCGGCAAGCTCTGCCAGTACAATATCGAGCCCCAGGAGAGCCCGAACGATCTGCGCTGCATCCGATGTCTGGAATGCACCCGCTGCCACCCGGGCGTCCTGACCCCCCACACGATCCTCCACCCCCGCAAGAAGGCGCCCGCCGACTCGGAAACACCGGCTGCCGAGCCCGGCCCCTCGAAATAGCCCACGCCCGAACCCCACCCGGCGGATCGAGGAATCGGCCGCAGGGGAATGGATACGGGGTTTTCCTGTAACAAAGGGCCCGTCGTGACGTCTACATGAGGAACGCGGCGTGGATTTGCCTGCTCACCAGGGAATTGGGAGGATTGCGCATGAAGTGGCCTTCACGACATGGCGTCACGCGTATCGCTCAACAGCAAGGGCATTTGAAAGAAAAAGGCCTTATCGTTGTCGCAATCAGCACGTCGTCGCTGCTGTCGCAATCCATCAGGAAGTGGCGGAACGAGCAGGATATCCGGTTTACGGTCGGCGAGATCAAAGGCGACATCGAGCAGAGAAAGACCGCCTGGGGCATCCGCTCGCTGCCGTGGTTGATCCTGACGGATGGACATCATATTGTGCGGGCGGAGGGTGTTCACCTCGACGAACTCGATGGTATGCTTGCTCAGATCATTGAGGTTCAGAAATAGGGGAATCTTCTTGTTTCGCGGAGGTTCATATGGGTCGTTCATCATGCGCATCAATCGCGGCCGTCTTCATCTCTCTATTGTTCTGCTCAGCGGACGTGCTGTGGGGCCAAGGGCGTTTGAAGCAGGTGGAATGCTCCGGCACCGTCGTGGATGAGCGAGGTCGCCCCGTGCCGGACGCGGAGGTGGTTTGTGGCGAGCAGTTGTACGAGTACGCGGGGGGTCGAACCGTCTGGCGGACGCCCAGTCGGACGACTACGGGCCAGAACGGCAGGTTCCGGGTGCAGGTGGGCGCCGAGCGGAAAGACTACGTCTGGGTCGTCGCATGGAAGAAAGGGCTCTCGCTGGGCTGGCAGTGGATGCGGACGGCGCGCTCCGGCGAGGACCTGACGGTTCGGCTCTGCGAGCCGGCGGTTCTGGCGGGCGTCGTCGTGGATGAGAGCAGCAATCCGGTCGCCGGAGCCACGGTCCAGCCCTGCCTGAAAATGGACTGGATGGGCGGATCGGTGGGTGTCCGTTTTGACAGGCCTCGCGAGTGGTTCGCCGTCCGGACCGACGAACAGGGTCGATTCCAGTTTGACAACATCCCGGCCGCCGCGTCGGCTGACTTCTGGGTCGAGGCCCCCGGCTGGGCCTCCTGCTGGACCTATTGGGAGAAGGAACTGTCGGACACTGCTGGAAGCCAGTTCAGGGCCGGACAAACCGATGTCCGCATCGTTGTGAAACCTGAAGCCATCATCCAAGGCAGGATCATCGACGAGGAGAGCGGCAAGGGCGTTGCGGGCGTCGTTCTTCTGGCTCGCCCGAACGCCAGATACGCCAACTACTCGTGCGTCGATCCAATCACTTCAGGCCCGGACGGTGCCTTTGTCTATCGGGGGCTGGCTGCGAACGATTACTCGCTCCAGATCGTTGCCCCACAAGACCGCACTGCCGACTGGACCGGCAAGGACGTGAAAGTCACAACCGTGGCGGGTCAGATGGCCGACGTCAATATCCCGGTGAGCAAAGGCGGACTGATTGAGGTCGTGATTCTGGACGCCGCAACAGAAAAGCCCATCGAGAATGCAAAGGCCAGTGTCAGGCAGCAGGCCAATTTCGGTCTGCACCCCTGCTGGTACCATTCAGCGTACACCGACGCCGAGGGGCTCGCCCGCCTGCGTGCGCCGGCAGGAGAATGCCATGTGGTCACGTGGGCCGACGCGTACACATACTTCAGCGATCCCGAGCCGGCGATTGTGGCCAAGGGCGAAGTGCTCCGGCGGCAGGTCAGATTGGATGCTTATCCCGTCGTCACGGGGACGGTGCATGATCCGGATGGACAACCCGCAGCAGGTGTGATTGTGAACTCCAAACCAATCTGCGAGGAGCCCGTACGCACGGATGAGCACGGCCGGTTCAGAGTCACGTGGCGGCCGAGTTCGAGCGTCCGAAACGTGCTGGTGCTGGCCCGCGACCCGGACCGCAACCTGGCGGGTTTGGCGGACGTGAAGGACCAATCCCAGCCGGTTGATGTGACGCTCGCCCCCGCCTTTGTAGTCCGGGGTCTCATCACCGATCCCAACGACAAGCCGATCCGCGAGGCAACGATCTCGTTGCAGGCCTCCATGCCCGGCTGGCTCACCGATGCAGCGCCGGCGGTCCCCACCGACGCCAACGGCGTCTATGAAGCACGTGCGATCCCGGCGCCCCGCGAGGGTTTCACATACCGATTGGAGGTGGAAGCTCAGGGGTATGGTCCGACTGCATTGAGGACTTTATCCTTTGACGCCGCACAGGACAGGCAGGTCATAGTCGAGACCATCGCTCTGCCGGTGGCGGACCAGTCGATCTCCGGGGTCGTCGTTGATGCCAACGATGCCCCGGCCGTCGGCGTGCCCATCTTCATCACCGGGCCACGTGGCAGCGGTACGGCCGGCCAGCCGCGACGCGAAACGGCAAGCGACGAACAGGGCCGCTTCGCAGTCGATGGCGTCTGCCCCGGTCCCTTGAGGATCCAGGCCAACTATGACAGTCGAGCCGGCGGCGCCGGCTTCCTGGCCGCCCAAGGGGGCGACGAGAACGTCAAGGTCATCCTCGGCCGCGAGGGCGTCCATGTGGAGAGCGTCTCGCTTCTCGGGAAACCCTTGTCAGACCTGAAGGGACTCATCGACATGAAACCCAAGCAGACGGAAGACAAGCCGATATTGATCTGCCTCTTTGACATGGAGCAACGACCCTCGCGTCATTGCCTGGCGACCCTCTCGAAACGAGCGGGCGAACTCAGTGAGAGAGGCCTCGCCTTGATAGGCCTGCAAGCCGCGAGAGTCGACGAGAGTGCTTTCAGCACATGGCTGGCGAAGCAGAATGTCCCCTTCCCGGTCGGGCGAATTGATGATGACATTGACAAGACGAAGTCAGCCTGGGGCGCGCAGGCAATGCCCTGGCTGATCCTGACGGATCGAGAGCATGTTGTGCGCGCGGAGGGCATTTCCCTGGACGAACTTGATCGGGAGGTCACAACGATCAGTAATAGATGAAGGAGGCTCTTATGAGTGGACGCGCGGGAGTCGTCGGATCGATACTGGTATTCGCCAGTTTGTGGGCACAGCCCCTCGGCGCGCTGCCGATCAGCGGGCGTGTGGTGGACTACAAGGCTCGGCCGGTGGTCGGGGCGGAGGTCGTGGTCTATGAGGCGCGCCGGCAAGACGAAGACCGGTACGGCCGCGTCACCACGCCCGTTGTGCGGACGGATAAGCAGGGATGCTTCGCGATGGAGGCGGACATCACGTCGCAGCGTGACACGTTTGTCGTGGCCCGGAAAGAGGGGCTGGCTCTCGCGTGGGATGGGCTGAACTACAGCAACAATACAAAGAGCCGAGGCCGCTTTCTGCTCGTCCTGGAGCGACCTGCCGAGTTGATCGGTGTCGTCGTCGATCACGCCGGCAATCCAGTGGCCGGCGCACGGGTGCGGGCGCTGCCCAAGACGAGCTACCATTCGCGCCTCAGTCAACGGCCCATGGTCGCCCCGGAAGAGTGGTTCACCGCACAGACCGATGCCACCGGGCGGTTCCGTTTCGATGCGTTCTCCGCCGACGTCACGTCAGATTTCTGGATCGAACCGTCCGGCCGGGCGAGCACATACAAGTTCACGACGCACCGCCTGAACTCCTGCGGCTTCGAGGTGGGGCGCACGGATATCCGCCTCAGGCTTCCGCAGGAAGGCAAGGTCACGGGCCGGGCCGTCGATCACCAAACCGGCGAGCCGGTTCCCAACGTGCCCCTAGTGATCCGCACGAAAAGGGATCGCGAGGATATTACGAATCTCTACATCCCCAACCGCACGCGATCGGACGCAACGGGTGATTTTGAATTCCCTGGGGTGCCCGAGGGCGAGCACCTTGTGGAGGTCTTTGTCCCGCCGGACGGCAGCGCCGAATGGGCGGGTCTGCCCGTGGAGATTGCGACACAGGCCGGGGTTTCGCTCAGCGGCGTGGAGGTGGCGGTCACGAAAGGCGGCCTCATCGAAGTCGCCGTACGAGGCGCGTATACAGGCAAGCCGTTGAGACATATTCGCGCCTATGCATCTCAGAAAGAGCCTCCCTTCTGGGCGAACACCCCGACCGACGCGGAGGGCAACGCTCGCCTTCGCGTGCTCCCGGGCGACTTTGAGGTTTCGGCATGGGGTACGGGCTTTCTCTCCTGGCGCGCCACCGAAGCGATCTCCGTGGCCGATGGACAAACGGTCCGGCTTGAGGCGCGGCTTGCGCCCTGCGATCACGTTGCGGGAACCGTCCGCAACGGACAGGGAAAGCCGGTCCCGGGGGTCCTCGTCACGATACATCCGTTCGGCGATCAGATGTACACGGATGAAATCGGCCGCTTCATCGCGGGCGTTAACCAGGAGGGACGAGCGGAAGGCGCATGGCTGATTGCCCTGGATCCCGACCACGGCCGAGCGGTGGCCGCACAGGTCGTGGAGAAGAACAAGCCCGTGGAACTCACGCTGGCCCCGGCGTTGACCGTGACGGGTCGCATAGCCGATGTGAACGACGCCCCCATTCCGGCCGCGAGGATCGCCCTGTGCGCCGGCATAGGCGGCCTGTCCGACCTGGGAATGGAAACACTGACCGATCCGAACGGCCGGTTCACTACGGTGGTGGCCCCTGCCCCGGGGGGTGAATTCGAATATCGTGCCTCCTTCCATGCGACCGACTACGCTCCCAAACAGTATGAAAAGCTGCCCATCGCAGGCAAGCCGGGCGACACATGCGACCTCGGGACGATTACCCTGCTGGCTGCCGACCGGTCGATCTCCGGCGTGGTCGTCGATGCCGATGGTATGCCGGCTCCCCACATCCCGATCTTTCTGCAGGGCCGTGAACGCATCGATCAGCCCGACAAGAACACCGCCACAGATGAGCAGGGCCGGTTCCGGATCACCCGAATCTGCAAGGGGCCGCTGAGGCTGCAAGCGAATTTCAGCAGCAGTCCCGGCGGCCAGACCTTCGCCGATGCGGAGGCAGGACAGCAGGACATCCGAATTGTCCTGCCGGGCCATCTGGCCACGTACGAATCCCTCGTGGGTAAGCCGTTGTCCCGGTTGGCCGAGATTGCCCCACTGTCGTCACTGGGGGATATCGAGAATCGGGCCGTGCTGGTCTGCTTTTTCGACATGACGCAGCGACCCTCGCGCCACTGCCTGAGCGTTCTGGCAAAAAAGGCGGAGGAGCTCAGCCAAAAAGAGGTCGGTGTCATCGCTATCCAAGCAGCGGACTCAGACGCGAGCGCGCTGGACCAGTGGGCCAAGGATCAGGACATCCCCTTCCCCGTCGCGATGATCGGGGCCGACGCGACGAAAGTGCGATACTCCTGGGGCATCCAGTCCCTGCCGTGGTTGATCCTGACGGACACAGCGCATGTCGTTCAGGCAGAAGGATTTACAGTTGCCGAGCTGCCCCGGAAGCTGGGGTCGATCGCGGAAAAAGAGTAGCCGAGGCAGCACTATTTGGCCTGTCGGATACGGGTGCCTCCTGACAGGGCCGAGTTGGCGCATAGATCATCGCTTTTTGGTCAAGAAGCTTGCCGTAATCCCACAAATGCTGTAACATAATCGTACCAGCGACGTCTTGACATGCGAGAGAGAAAATGAAACGGCTGATGGTGCGCTCGAAACTGGCCGCGTTTGGGAAGCATCACTCATGAAGAGGCACGTCCTGATTGTTGCAGTGATTCTTGCGCCTTGGGCGGCTCTGGCACCGAGAATCGAGGCGCAGGAGGAACAATGGCTCCAGTACCGCTCGGCCGGGGAAGCCAGGCAGATTGTGGGAGATATGAACTATCTGTTCAAGGACCCCACCTCCAGCAAGCCCGAGGGTATCGATCTGCCGGATTTTGCGTCTGATGCCCCGTTGTTTCTCCTCTGGGAGACGCCGATGGTGAAGTCGGGCCAAGTCTGGCTGGCGTTCGACAAGAGCGGCGAGAGCGGCCAGTACGACCGGCTGTACATCGACGCCAACGCCAACGGGGATTTGTCCGACGAGGCGGCCAACGAGCCTTCCCGCCGCGACAGCAATCGGTCGTATTTCGGGCCGATGAAGGTCGTTTTTGACACCGACGACGGTCCCATCACCTACCATCTGAACGTCGAGCACTACTGGCGGCCGGATCGGACGTACTGTCTCCTGACCCCGGCCTGCTGGTACGAAGGCACGATCACGGTCGGCGGCGTCAAGAAACACTGCACGCTCATCGATTATAACGTCAATGGGCTATTCAACGACAAATCCGCCGATTTCGGCAAATGTGATCGCATCCGCATCGGCGAGCCGGGCAGCCGCGATACCCGCTTCGTGGGCAACTACATCGAGGTCGGCGACAAGCTGTACAGGCCGCAGATCGCCCGCGACGGCGCCTTCATCGTGCTGACCGAGGCCAACGACGTGGCGTACGGTGCGGTCCGTGTGGCCTCGAACATCACGAGCTTTGCCGTTGGTGGTGAAAACGGCCTGTTCATCAGAAAGCCCGAGGAAGGGATTACCCGGCTGCCGGTCGGCCACTATCGCTTGGATTACTGGAGCATCGTCAAGGACGACAAAGGCGCGAAATGGGAATTGCGGGGCAGCCGTGGGGGCGGTCTCTTTGCCGTTACACAAGATGAGGAAGTCGCCCTGGGGATCGGCGAGCCCGTCTATTCCTCGGTGGCGGTCAGGCAGAGCGGCTCCTATTGCTCGTTCAGTCAGAACCTCGAGGGCCGCCGCGAGGAGCGGATCGAACTCTTGCGCAACGGCTCGCGCCCCCAGCCGCCCAAGCTGCGAATCAGGAATCGGGACGGGACCTATGACCGGGGCATGAGCTTCGAGTATGGCTGAGGCGGCACCTGCTCGCTCCGGTGGCCGGAGCCCAAAGACGTGGACAGACCGTTCATCGCAAGCGTGGAAATCCCCGGGCCGTTCGAGGTCCTGACGCGACAGATTTGGATCAAACCTGAGAGTCGAAGACCACCGACGACGGGTGAAGCCATCGTGCCCAAGGCGGTGCAGGCCAGCAGCGACCCCGATGCCAAGGCGGCCAACCTGATCAACCGTAGCGGTCTGAACGACCGCGATCTTGACGGCTTGGACGAGCACAGCGGCAGCCCCGATCATATGTGGCTCAGCGCCCAAGGCCAGCCCCGGGGCTGGCTTGAGTTCGACCTGGGCGAGTCCCAACCGGTCAGCATGATTTGCATCTGGAACTACAACGACACTTGGCGGACCGACCGCGGCGTCCGCAAGGCCGACATTTCCATCTGGACACAGGAGAAAGGCTGGCAGAAGCTGCGCGACGACCTCCTGCTTGAGCGGGCTGAGGGCGGCGATGATTACGACGAAGCAACGATCGTGAATCTCGATGCCGTCCAAGCGCAGAAGGTCCGTCTGGATGATCTTGAGAACTTCGGGGACGTCGATCGCATCGGCTTGAGCGAGGTGCAGTTCTTCCGGCCGCGCGGGCCTGAAGCCGTCAGGCCATACCCCATTGCGGGGGCTCAAGGGATCGGCGGCTCCGGCCTGACGCTGCAGTGGCAGCCGGGCTCGGACGCCGTTGCGCACGACATATACGTTGGTCATGATCCCGCCAATCTTAAGCTGCTTGGGCGGGTGGAAGGTGCCGGCCAAGCGACATTGTCGCCGCTGGCCGCAGACACAAAGTATTACTGGCGAATTGACGAGATTCAGGAAGATGACACGGTCGCGACCGGCACGGCCTGGAGCTTCACCACGGGCGGCCTGGTCGGATGGTGGAAGCTGGACGAATCCGAAGGAAAGGACGCGGCCGATGCATCCGAAAACAATCACACGGGTAGGCTCATCGGCGGCGCCAAGTGGCAACCGGACGGCGGGAGGCTGGGCGGGGCCCTGGAACTCGATGGGAACGGCGGTTTCGTTGATCTTGGCAATAACCCGGTCTTCAACTGCACGGATGAGGTCACGATTGCCGCCTGGGTCAAAGTGAGCGAGCTTAACAAGGTCTGGCAGACCATCGTCGCCAAGGGTGATACGACGTGGCGCCTCTCGCGAAATTTGAGCACGAACGCAACCCATCTGGGCATCGGCTATCCTACGGATATGCACCTCGTCGAGGGCCGGGTCGGCGTGAGCGACGGACAGTGGCATCATATCGCAGGCGTGTACGACGGCCGACGAATCTCCCTGTACGTGGACGGGAAGCTGGATCTGTCAACGTACGCCTCGGGCAAGATACCAGCGAACGAGTATCCGCTCTATATCGGTGAGAATTCGGAGACTCGGGGACGCTACTGGAACGGCCTGATCGATGATGTCCGTCTCTACAACTGTGCCCTGGCGCCGGGCCAGATTCAGGCGCTCGCGCGTGGGGAAACGCCGCCG
>CBFDDG010000146.1:0-10156 GCA_965603505.1 uncultured Phycisphaerae bacterium
ATCAATCTGGACCACTGGACGGAGGGCTTCATGCCGAAGGGCGAGCAGATTATGGGCCAGACGCACCGTCCCGGCGAGCGGATCCGCTGCCTGATCCTCGACGTGAAGGAAACGGCCAGTCAGGTCAAGATCATCCTCTCGCGGACGCACCCCGATTTCATCCGGCGGTTGTTCGAGTCCGAGGTTCCCGAGATTGCCGAGGGCATTATCGAGATCCGGGCCCTGGCTCGGGAGGCGGGGTATCGAAGCAAAGTCGCCGTGACATCGTACGATGACAAGGTCGACCCCGTGGGAGCGTGTGTCGGCGTCCGCGGCAGCAGAATCAAGAATATCGTAGACGAGCTGGGCGGTGAGAAGATTGACATCGTCCGGTGGAATGATTCGTCCCAGGTCCTGGTGGCGAACGCGCTGATGCCGGCCAAGGTCAGCGAGATTGCCCTGTGCTTTGAGTTGGGGCGGGCGACGGTCGTGGTGGAGGAGGACCAGTTGAGTCTGGCCATCGGCAAGCACGGGCAGAACGTTCGGCTGGCGGCACGACTGACGGGCTGGGATATCGATATCCTGACGCCCGATGAGTACAACCAGGGCATCGAGCGGCTGGCTACCTGTGTCAAAAGTGTCGAAGGGGCCGATGATATCCTGGTGGACAAGCTCATCGCGCTGGGCATCATCTCCGTTCTCGATCTTGATGATGTCGGGCCCGAGCCGATGGTCAGCGAGCTCAAACTGGACTCGGATTTTGCCCAAGGGCTGGTCGAGGCTGCGGACCGGGAGGCCAAGGCTCTGACGGCTGAAGCGGACCAGAAGCAGGCGGAGAAGCAGTTGACACAGCAGGCAAAGACATTGGACACCATACATCGCGAGGAAGCACAAGAGTAATACGTGGAGGTTTCTTGGCTACTACAAGAGTTTACATATTGGCTCGTGAGCTTGGTGTGAAGAGCTCAGCGATCGTGAAGAAGTGCCAGGATGAAGGACTGGACGTCAAGAACCACATGGCGACCATCTCCGCAGGATTGGCGGCCACGATCCGGGAATGGTTCAGCGAGGGAGAGAACGTCACCACCATAGAGACGGCGGAAAAGGTCGATCTCAAGGAGGTCCGGGTCAAGCGCAAGCCCCGTCGCCGGGAGGCGGCACAGGCCGGCGCGGAGTCTGTTGGGGAAGAAACCGAAGTGTCCGTGATGGAGGTGGGCGAGGAAGAGACCCTGACCGAGCCGATGGTGCAGCAGGAGGAGTTTCTCGAAGAGCCGCCGACGGTGCAGGTGCCGGAGACGGAGGCCGCGGTGGCCGAGCAGGAGCCGGCGGTGCCCGTGGTGGCGGCGCCGGAGGAACTGCCGCCCGAGGAACCCCAAGTGGAGGTCCAAGAGCCTCCGAAGCCGGAAAAGCCGAAGGAGCCCGAGGTGGTTCTGCCCGCCGGACCGATGCTCGAAAAACCCAGACCGGCGAAGTTGAGCGGACCGCAGGTGGTCCGTGTCGAAGCACCCGAGCCTCTGGAGCGTCGGCGGCCCAGGGGCAAGCCCCGATACGATGCGCCCGTCACCCAGCCCCTGATGTACACGGGCAAGGATAATGAGTCATCGGGGTCGGCGGTCGGTGACAAGAAGGGGGGCAAGCAGCGGCATAAGGACCGTACGCACGGACGGCGAAAGGAGGAAACGGAGGAGGACGCCAAGAAGACCAAGCTGCACAAGAATTGGCGTCAGAGGGATATCGACGAGAGGCAGGCTCGATTGAGTGCCGCCGGCGGAGAGGGACTTCGCCTGCGGCCGACGCGACGAATCGCCGCCAAGTCGCAACGTGAGGCCGCCGCCCCGGCCAGGCCCAAGAAGGTCGTTGTCAGCGAGCCAATCCTGGTGAAGGATCTCTCGGCTGCGCTGGCGGTAAAGGCGACGGATATCATCACCAAGCTTATGCAGCAGGGCGTTATGGCCACGGCCAACCAGTCGATCAGCAACGACGTGGCGGAACTGGTCGCCCTGGAGTTCGAGACGGAACTGGTCGTTGAGCGGAAGGCCCTGCTGGAGGAGGAGATCTGCAAGGAGTTCGACGAACGAGAGAGGAAGCACCTTACGAGACGGCCGGTGGTGGCGGCGATGCTGGGCCACGTGGACCATGGCAAGACAAGCCTGCTGGACCGGATTCGATCGACGAAGGTCGCCGCCGGTGAAGCGGGTGGGATCACCCAGCACATCGGGGCCTCCCAGATAAGCTGGGACGACAAGACGGTGACGTTCCTCGACACGCCCGGCCATGAGGCGTTCACAGCCATGCGGGCCCGCGGTGCGAATATGACCGATATCGTCGTCCTGACGGTTGCGGCCGACGACGGCGTCATGCCTCAGACCGTTGAGGCGATCGCGCACAGCAAGGCGGCCGGGGTAGCGATCGTGGTCGCCCTGAATAAGATCGACCTGCCGGGCTGCGACATCAATCGGATCTACGCGCAGTTGTCGGAGCACGACCTGGCGCCGACGGAGTGGGGCGGCCAGACGGAAGTGGTCAAGACCAGTGCCGTGACCGGCGAGGGCATCGATGACCTGCTGGAAGCACTGGATTACGTGGCCGAGCTGCAGGAACTGAAGGCAGACGACATGATCCCGGCCATGGGATGGATCGTGGAGGCGAAGATGTCGCCCCGGGAAGGCCCGGTGGCGACCCTTCTGATTAAGGAAGGGCGACTCTCCAAGGGCGACGTGGTCTTGGCAGGCAATACGTATGGCCGAATCCGGACCATGACGGACAGCTACGGCAAGAAGGTCAAAGTCGCCACGAGCTCGATGCCGGTGGAAATTGTCGGCCTCAGTGACGTTCCCCAAGCGGGCGACCGGCTCTACGTTCTGGATGACATCAACCGGGCGAAGGCTGCCGCCGCGGAGAGCAGGCTGCGTGCGCGTCAGAAATCGCTGGCGGAGCGGACCCAGGTTACCATGGATAACCTGTTCAGCCAGATCGAGGCCGGAAACGTCAAGGAACTGAATCTGATCATCCGCGCCGACGTGCAGGGCTCGGTCGATGTGCTGAAGAAGTACCTGTCCGAGTTGAGCACGAGCGAGGTGCGGCTCAATATCCTCCAGGCGATGCCGGGGGGCATCACGGAAGGCGACATCCTTCTCGCCGAGGCTTCCAATGCGATCATCATCGGCTTCAATGTGGTGGCCGATGAGCACGCCGCGCGGGTGGCCGAAGCCGAGGGCGTGGATATCAGGCTGTACAACATCATCTACCGCATCACGGAGGACCTCCGGAAATCGATGGCCGGTCTGCTCGAGCCCGAGGAACAGGAGCGTTCGCTTGGCCGCGCGACGGTCAGGGCCACTTTCAAGGTCTCCCGGATCGGTACGGTGGCCGGCTGCTACGTCGGCAGCGGTGTGGCCGCCAAGAACGCGAAGGCGCGCTTGATCCGAGACAACATCGTCGTCAGGGACAAAGTGGCGATCGAGTCACTCAAGCATTTCAAGGATGACGTGCGCGAGGTCAAGGCAGGATTTGAGTGTGGCATCAAGCTGGCCGGCTTTGATGATATCAAGGTCGACGATGTCCTTGACTTCTACGAGATCGTCAAGGTGGCCAGGACCCTCGGATCCTGAGATGGGTGAATCGTGCCGCCCGGAAGGAAGAACCCCGATGCCGACCCGAAGGCAGGAAAAAGTTGCCCGCGTGATTAAGGAAGTGGTCAGCGAAGCCATCGCCAATCATTTGAGCGATCCGCGGATCACGGGCTTTGTCAGTGTCACGCGGGTGGAAGTAACGGCGGACATGCGCGGTGCGGATGTGTATCTGAGCCTTTTCGTCTCGGCTGAGGGTGCAAGGGACAGGACTTTTGCCGCGATCACGCACGCCAGGGCGAAGATTCAGTCCTATCTTGCGGACGCGCTCGAGAGCAAGTTTTGCCCGGTGCTGCGTTTTCATGAGGATGAGCAGTTTCGCAAGACGCTGGAAATCATGCGATTGATAGACCAGGTGGCAAGCGAATGTCAGCACGAGGAAACCGAGCCGCACCAGTGAGGTCGTTCGCTCGCCGGCCGGCGGCGCGTTTCGGATTCCCGTGTGACTGCTCCTTTGCTTTGGGTATGTGATGTCGCCGATCTGCGGCGGTGTCTGGAAGGGCCATGAAGAATAGTAGGGAATATGCTCAACGATTGCGAAAGCTCTTTCGGGGGTTGAAGCGTGTACATCCCAAGGTGGAGAAGACCCCCTTCGACGATCCGGCGGAGGCATTAATCTGCGGGATCATCAGCGAGAATATGCGTGAGTCGTCGGCCCAGAAGGCCCTCAAGGAGATCAAGGGGGCCTTCGTGGATTGGAACGACCTCCGGGTCTCCCAGGCCGAAGAGATCGTGGAGGTGTTGGGCGAGGACACGGCCTCCAGCCGGGCCACGGCGTTCGCCCTCACGACCGCTCTGCGGGGGATCTTCGACGAGCATCACAAGATCAGTCTCCAGACCCTGAAGAAGCTGGGAAAACGCCCCGCCAGGCAGGGGATCGAGAAGATCGAGGGGGTCAGTCGTTTTGTCGTCAATTACTGCATGCTGACATCGCTGCAGGCCCACGCGATCCCCCTGACGGGAGGGATGATCGAGTATCTCAAGCAGAACGAGGTCATTGACACCGATGCGGATGCACAGGACATAGAAGGGTTCTTAACTCGGCAGGTCGCCGCCAAGGACGCGTACGAATTCTATGCTCTTCTGCGCCGGGAGAGCGAGTCCCCGAAGTTGAATCATAGGAAAGCCAAGACGCGCGCGAAGCGCAAGAAGGCGACCAAAGCGAAGAAGTAGAAGGCCGGCTGTACCGGGAGCGGGGCCTGTTTGATGAGAGTGGATTTGATACCCAGGAAATGAATGTGACTTCAGAACGAATTCTAAAACTCGGCCTTCCTGCGGGAAGCCTGCAGAGGGCGACGATTGAACTGTTCGACAAGGCCGGGCTGCATATCTCCGATTCCAAGCGCAGCTACTTCCCTGCGATTGATGATGGCGAGATTCAGCTTGTCTATCTGCGGGCCCAGGAGATGGGCCGCTATGTGGGCGACGGCGTCCTCGATGCCGGTATCACCGGCTTTGACTGGATCATGGAGAACGGCTGCGACGTCGCGGAGGTCTGCGAGCTTGCCTACAGCAAGGCGACCAGCAATCCGACGCGGTGGGTGCTGGCGGTGCCCAACGAGTCGTCGGTGACCCGGCCCGAGGACCTGGAAGGAGGCATCATCGCCACCGAGCTCGTCGGCGTCACGAAACGCTATTTCGAAGACAAGAACGTCCGCGTGAAAGTCGAGTTCAGTTGGGGCGCCACGGAGGTCAAGGCTCGTCTCGTCAATGCCATCGTCGAATTGACGGAGACGGGCACGTCGCTGCGCGCGAACAACCTGCGGATCATCGATACGGTGATCGTCTCCACCACACGCCTGATTGCCAATAAGGATGCATGGCAGGACGACTTCAAGCGCGAGAAGATCGAGAATCTGTCCATCCTGCTCCAGGCGGCGATCGAGGCGCGCAGCAAAGTCGGTCTGAAGATGAATGTCCGGAAGGCCGACCTGGATTCCGTCCTCAACGTCCTTCCGGCTGAGAAGAGCCCTACGATATCGAGTCTGGCGGACTCGGAGTATGCGGCCATCGAGGTGATCATCGATGATAGCGTGGAGAGGTCTCTGGTCCCCGCCCTGAAGCGGGCGGGAGCTTCCGGGATCATCACGTATCCGTTGAATAAGGTGATTCACTGATCGATTCACGGCAGGATGGTGGTGTATCTCCAAAGGATTCACAAACAATGTATTTCTCTACGTCAGACGAGCCATCCCCCGCGTCAATGGCTCCGTATAATGGTTCCGGTCGGAAAGTTGTCACGATGCGGAAATCGAGGAGAGCCCGAATGAACAAGCCTACGTCCGTTCCGTTTGCACTTTTCCTGTCCATATCCTGTGTGCTTCTGGCCCTGGGTGCGACCGGTGCGTTGGGGGCACAGGCCTCGAAGGAGGCTCCGGGAAAGGCGGACGATCCCAACGACAAGTCGACCGCACCGGCCGCGGAGAAGGAAGCCACGGTCGTGGTCGCCAAGATCGGCGATTACGTCATCACGAAGGACGAATTGAGTGAGAAACTCGTGCAGGAGATCCGGCCGCGCGAGGGCGCTCCTCTTGACGAAGCCAAACCGATGACCGCGGAGGCAACGCTTCGCCAGATGGTTGCAGACAAGGCAATGATCATGGACGGCCGCAAGCGCGGCTTGCAGAACGATGAGATGATCCACACCAGCGTCGAGAAATTCGAGCACCAGCAGCTTGTGAGGATGCTATTGCAGAAGCAGCTCGGCGGCAAGGTGTCGGTTGACGAGTCGCAGGTGAAGCAGGCGATGAAGGCAAACCCCAAGCTGACGCGCGAACGGGCAACGATGCTCCTGCAAAAGGCCGTCGCCTCGCGACTCGTGGGGCAGTTCTATAACGAGCTCGTCGAGAAGTTTCAGATGAAGAAGGTCGAGGAGAACTTTGCGAAGACGGCAAAGATCCACCAGCGACTCTTGGAGCGGCCCGCCGAGCCGCGCCGGGCGGGCGAGTACTGGATCAAGAACAGTCAGATCCGCGATGAGCTTTCGGAAAAAGAAAAAGACCTCGTGCTGACGACGTACAAGGGGGGGCGTGTCACCGTCAAGGATTGGTTCCGTGTGTTGGGTGACATCGTTCCGCCGCGCCGACCGACCGACCTGAACACACCAAAGGGAGTCGAGAAGCTGCTGGATCAGGCGCTGCGGACTCCCATCTTCGTCGCCGAAGCGAGGGCTCGCGGCTACCACCGGGATGAAAAACTGCGCGAAGAAGTCCGCAAACTGGAAGACCAGCGCGTGTTCTACAAGGCCCAGGAACAGAAGACCAAGGGGATCGAGGAGCCGACGGCCGAAGAGATCAAGGCTTGCTTCGAGCAGAACAAGGAGAAGTTCGCGGACGGCGCCACTGTAAAGGTGGACCAGATCTGGTGCAAGGATTTGCCGACGGCGGAGAGAATCAAGCGACAGCTCGACGAGGGCGCGGATTTCCAGAAGCTCAAGGATGAGCACTCTCTGCAAAAGGTCGATCCGCAGCCCGTATCTCCTCGCGGTGAAGGGCTCTTCTGGTCCGAGCTGTGGAAGGGCGATCCGAATCAGATCCTCGGTCCCCTGAGAGGTTTCCACGGCGGGGGCGTCAAGTGGCGCATTGTTAAGGTCCTCGAGAAGACACCGTCGAAGGAACAGCCGTACTCCGAGCAGCTTGCCGGCCGTGTCAAGTGGGCGATCATGGGCCGGAAAAGGCAGAAGGCTCTGGACGATTATCACAGGGAGCTGCTTGAGGAGTACCCGTACGAGATCTTCGGTGATAGAATCAAGGGCCTCGACCCGTTGGAGCTTGCAATGAAACAAGACGATGAATGAGTTGCGACATGGAGCAAGGCTCCACGCCGCGGAGTTTGATGTGCTCTCAGACGGCGTCATGAACGGATTCTTGTATAGGCGACCGTGAGAATGGTTTTCACGCTGCACAGGTACATATTCCGGGAGTTGCTCCGGGTCTTCATCCTGGCCACGGTGGGGCTGACGCTGATCCTGAGCCTGGGTGGGATCCTGCGGCCCGTGCAGGAGTACGGCGTCGGGCCCCAGCAGGTCGTGCACATCCTACTCTACTTCATGCCGATTACTCTGACGTTTGTGCTGCCGATGGCCGCGTTGTTTGCCTCGGCGCTGACCTACGGGCGATTCGCCAGTGACAACGAGTTCGATGCCTGCCGGGCCAGCGGGATCGGTATTCCGACGCTGGTCTATCCCGGGTTTGTGCTCGCGATCCTGGTGGCGATCGCGAACCTGCTTCTCAGCTTCCATGTCATGCCTTACTTCGTGCGCTTGGCCGAGAAGTCTCTGAAGGCCGATGCCAAGCAGATCCTCTTTCGCAACATTCAGCGCAGGGGCTTCTACGGTCCGCCGACGGACGGGAGACACCTGTACCTGATCTATGCAGACCACGCGGATTTGAAGACCGATACCCTGTTTGGCATCGTCGTGGTGCAGGCCGGGCCCGAGGGCGTCAAGAGAATCATCACCTCGGAAGTCACCCGGGTGCAGTTTGACCCCCACGACAAGTTCAACGAGGTCCACCTGACGACTTACAGTGCCAAGCAGATGGGCCAGGCGGACGATCTCTGGGGCGAGATCGGCACGGCGTCGTTCAAGCGGGAGTTCGGCTCCCTGCTGGGCGACGACATCAAGTTCAAGAGAATCCATGAGATGAAGCAGATCCGCAAGAATCTGATGCTGTTCGATCCCATTGCCAGGATGGCCCACGGGACCTACGCACAATTGGCCACGGAAATGCTCGCTTTGGATATCAGCCGGAAGTGGGCGGCTTCGCAGACCGGCTTCTATGAGCTCAAAGGCGATCCTCACTCCGTGCGACTCTTCGCGGCCGGATGCGTGCTGGAAGAGGAGATGTGCATCACGCTGATGCCGCCCATCCTTGTGGACGAATACGACAGCGCCTCGGGCGAACGCCTTCGGAGAATGCAGTGTGAGAAGGCCGAGATTCGTCTGGAGGAGGCCGGCAGGGAGCTTGCGTTGAGTCTCGATCTGCACAGCGCGCGGGTGGAAGAGACCGGGCAGTTGCACGTGCGGCCCATTATCAAGAACCTGGTGTTGCCCGAGGAGATGAAACAGCGCCTGACCAGCGGACCCATTCTCCAGGTCATTGCGCTCGATAGCGTGGCATCCATTCTGGGGGCAGAGCCGGGGCCGATACTGGCCAGGCAGCAGAGAGCCCTCGTCAAAGAGATCACCGATACGCAGGTGGACATCAAGGCCGAGATCAACTCCCGGCTGGTCTTCGGGATCGGTTGCCTTCCGATGATTCTGATCGGCATAGGGCTGGGTGTCATCCAGAGAGGCGGTCATCTGCTCAGTGCGTTCGGAGCGAGCTGTCTGCCCGCCGCCGTGCTGATCATCGCGATCATCAGCGGCAAGAATATCACGACGAACGTCGGCGCTGAAGGTCCCTCCGGGATCCTTGTGATGTGGGGCGGGCTGGCGTTCCTCGTCTTTCTCACCGCCTTGATCTACAGGAGGCTGATGCGGACCTGACGGCGGGTCTTGTGTAAGAGAGAGCCATGAAGAGATTGGATCGATACATCGCGAAGAATTTTCTGATTGGGTACGTCATCGCGTTCTGCGTCCTCATCGGGCTGCGGATCATCATCGATCTGTTCGTGAACCTGGACGAATTCGCCGAGCACACCGATCTCGGCACGTGGGCCGTCGTCAAGAACATCATCACGTTCTACGCACTCAACACCACGCTCTACTTCCGCGATATTGCCGGCGTGATTACCGTCGTGGCTGCCGCCTTCTCACTGGGTAAGATGGTCCGGGCCAATGAGCTGGTTGCGATGATTGCTTCCGGCGTCAGCGCCAAGCGGATCATCGGGCCGATCCTCGTCCTGGCTATTTTGCTCACGGGATTGTCCATTGCCGACCAGGAGCTGCTGATTCCGTCGATCAGCGACAAGCTCGTGCGGGATGAGGACGACATTCCCGGCCAGGAGTCCTATCCGGTCTGGTTCATGGCGGATGGAAACGGCTCGCTCGTCTGTTCGCTGCAGTACGATGTGGAGACAGCCACGTTCCACAACGCCACCATCATCACGCGAAAACCCACGGACAGGCCGGGCGTATGGGAAGTCACCGGCCGGATCTCCGCCGATTCCGCGAGCTATAACGAAAAGACCAGGAACTGGGACCTCGCTAACGGCATCTATATCAGCACGGATCCGAATGATGAACCCACCGTGGTTGCTTCCTATCGTGCCCGTGACCTTCTTCCGAAGGATATCACCGTTCGCCGAAAGGTCGGTTATAACGCACTGCTGAGCTCACGACAATTGGCCGTGCTGGCGGCCGAGGAGACAAAGATCAAGGATGTCGCCGAAATCCTCGCTCAAAAGCACTTCCGCATCACGGACCATATCATCAACCTGACGATGCTCATGGTCAGCCTGCCCGTGCTGGTCTGCCGCGACCCGAGAACGATGAAGTCCGCCATCATCATCAGCTTCGCCCTGACGGCAGCGTGCTTCGTCACGACCTTCGTTTGCAAGATACTCGCCACGGAGATCATCTTCGCCGGCAGGGTCATGCCCGAGCT
>CBFDDG010000147.1:0-10138 GCA_965603505.1 uncultured Phycisphaerae bacterium
ATCTTCCGGCGGCTCGGAATGACCTGCTGACCCAGGGCTACGCCTTCGGTTCGATCCAGACGACGCGTGGCTGCCCGCTGGATTGCAGCTTCTGCAGCGTGTCAACCCTCAACGGGAAAAGCTACCGGCATCGGCCCATCGAAAAGGTCGTGGAGGAATTCCGGACGGTTCGGGAGAGGCTGGTCCTGATCGTTGACGACAATCTGATCGGGACGAGTGCCCGCCACGTTGCCCGTGCCAAGGATCTTTTCCGGGCCATCATCCACGCGAAGCTGGGCAAGAAATGGATTTGCCAGGCGACCATTAACATGGCCGATGACGACGAACTGCTGACGCTGGCGGCCAGAGCAGGCTGCAAGGGGGTCTTCGTTGGCTTTGAGTCGCCGACGGAGGAGGGCCTGGCGGAGGTGGGCACGAAGTTCGGCATCTTGAATGGCCGTGATTTCAAAGCCTCCGTTCGCCGCTTGCAGCGCCACCACATCGCAGTGGTCGGTTCCTTCATCATGGGGTTGGACGCAGATGAACGGGGCATTGGCGAGCTGATAGCCGACACCGCCGAACGCTATGGCGTGGACCTCCTGAACGTGCTCTTCCTGACGCCCCTGCCCGGGACGCGGCTGTGGGAGCAGATGAAATCGCAAGGCCGCATCGCCGCCGACTCGTTCCCGGATGATTGGAAGTACTTCACGCTGACTTTCCCCGTGGCCCGGTATAAGCATCTGTCCTGGGCTGCTATCCTCCAAGAGATGGACACCTGTGACCGGAGATTCTACTCCCTTCGGCGGATCCTGCACCGCATATGGCGCAGCTTCTGGCGAAGGCGCGGGCTCCTGTTCGCGACAGTGGCTAATCTTTCTTTCCGCCACAACCTTCGCACGTATCGTGACCTCTGCAAGCAAGTGGACGTATCGCGAGGTCGGGCCCTGGACGCATCATAGAAGAATGGGCCAGCCAGCGTGCAGGAGGCGTGGTCGGCGCGCCGCCCAGGTCCGGCTTCTCAGGCCTCAGCCGGAGATGCTGCGGTCGAGGCGGCCGGGGAATGCAGGATTCTAGTCCCGACGCAACGGTCATCGCTTCGGTACGCTGCTGGCCGACGCTGGCTACGACGCCGAGTGGGCCCACGAACTGCTGCGGCTGGACCTGTCGGTCCGGTCGCCGATCCCGCCGGTGATCGGCTGGCGAACGACCAAGCTGCCGAGCGGCCAGTACCGTCGATTGATGCGGACGCATTTCGCCACCACACCGGGTAAAGCCCGCGGAGGTATATCCCGTAGAATGCCATTCTCCGCCCCTTCCATGCGGCGCGCGACGGAGGAACTACAGCAACAAGACCCACGCGGTCAAGCGGAAACAGTAAGGTCGCCCGGTTTGTGTGTCTCACGAGTTACTCCCCGAGCAGCGTTCTGACGTGGGATTCGACTGCCGACGCCAGGCCTTCGACGTTGTATCCGCCCTCCAGTGCCGAGACCAGGCGCGAGCCGGCATGCGTCTGGGCAATGGCCATCATCCGCCTGGTGAGCTTTGCGAAACCATCGTCCGTTACGGCGAAATCGCCCAGGAGATCGCCCTCACGACTGTCGAAACCTGCGGAAATGAGCACTAGGTCAGGCTTGAAGCGATTCGCCGCCGGAGCCATCTTGCTTTCGAACGCATCCAGAATCGCCCGGTCGTTCGCGCCGGGCGGCAGGGGGACGTTGATGTTGTAGCCAAGGCCGCTGCCCTTTCCTTTGCGCTCGGCGAAACCCGTGCCGGGAACCGCTTTCCGCTCGTGGGTGGAGAAAACCAGGACCGACGGGTCTTCATAGAAGGCCCACTCGGTGCCGTTGCCGCGATGGTAGTCCCAGTCGACGATGAGGACTCTGTTCAGCTTGTGTTTCTTCTGTGCGTAGCGGGCGGCGATGGCGACGTTGTTGTAGAAGCAGTAGCCGTTCCGGCCGGCATCGGCGGCGTGATGCCCCGGCGGACGCAGCGCGCAAAAAGCGTTCATCACCTTCCCGCGGCAGACAGCGTCTACTGCCGCGAGGGCCCCCGCCACCGCCAGGCGGCAGATCGACTCGTCATGCGCCTGCTCGGCCACGCGTCTGATGTGCGCCTCGGGATGGACGGCCTTGATGAACGGCAGGGGGTCGCCGGACGGGCGGATGGTCTTGACAAGCCTGTCCAGGCCAGTGGCCTTCATCCGGCGCAGGATGGCTCGCAGCCGTTCGGGCGATTCCCGATGCCCCTTGCCAAGGGTATGGTTCACGTACTGCTCATGGAACACAAAACCGGTGCCGCCTGCCCGTTTGTCACCGTTCTTTCCGGCTTTCCCAACCTCCTCGGCGCCCGGCGACAGGCACTCAGACATGTTGTCAGCCCTCCTTGCCCAGGAGGGCTTCGGGGTGTGGGTGGACCTTCGTCCGCAGGATTCGAGCCACGCCCTTCGGCATCGCAGCATGCGTGGAGGTGTCGGGAAGGACATGGGGGGAGGCGCAGCGATACTCTTTGCTCACGTGGGGCGACGTCATGGCCCTCAGCAATGCGCTGTAATTGACGTCGAATGCGACTTCGCTTCCGACCCGCAGGTCGGTGTCTTTTGCATCCAAAATCAGGTGGTCGCTTGTCGCCCCAAGAAACTCGACATCGATCCTTGCCGCGATCCCTGAAACGTCCACATCCTGCTTGCCGATCCCGAGGATGGCCTTTGCGACGGTCCCCCTGTCTTGGAACACGGGGGTGTTGCCGAAGGCGTCCTGGCAGCGCGGGCCCGCGGCCGATGACGGTTTGTCTTTCAGCTCGATGACTTCGGCAATGAGCGCGAAGGCGTCGGTGCGCAGGCCCGGAATCCTCTCGCGAGACAAGGTTTCCCGGCCCAGAAGAATCGATTCGCCGATCCGGAGGTTATTGACCTGTCCCACCTCCGGCGTCGAGACAAACCAGTCGTAGTTCGCCGAGTTCCCGCCGGAGATCACCTCCAGAGCAATGCCATATTCGTTTCGAAGACGCTCGGCGATACCGGAGAGTTCCGCCATGTTCTCTTGGGTCGGCTTCACGCCGCCGTAGCAGGCGAGGTTGGTCCCAAGGCCGATCAACTCCACGCCTTCCAGGTCGAGCGTGTCGGCCACCACTTCTCCCAGCTCGGAGGGCATGATGCCCTCTCTGAGATCGCCGAGCTCTACCATCAGGATAATCCGGTGCCGCCTTCCACGCTCAACGGCGTGCCTGGAAAGCAGCCTGATGACGGCTGGTTCGGTGTTCAGGCTGATGTCCGCGTACTGAACGACCTGTTCGGTTTCACTCGGCACGGGGCTTCGAATCAGTATGAATTCGGCCTGGATACCGGCCCGCTTCATTCTGCGGATATTCTGGATGCGTGAGTCGCCGATGGCCCGGATGCCGTTGTCCACGAGCACCTGGGCGACGCGTGGGTCGCCGAGGACCGCTTTGGTCACCGCAGTGATGCCAACTCCTCTTGCGCCGTACAACGTCCGCAACGAGCTTGCGTTGCGGCCGATCTTGTGCAGGTTGATTTCAAGTCTTGGCGAGGCCATGGATCTCCTTAGCTCAGCACAGGTTGTATCGTTTGAGTGCGGACCGCACGATTTCGTCCAACAGGTCCTTGCCGCCGATGCCTTCCGCCACAGCCATGACGCCGACATAGCTGTGAGGCTTTTCCGCGGGCGTGCACATGAGTCCGGCGAACGTATTGGCCTCCAGCAGGAAGGGCCCTTCCTCGGTGAGGATGGCGTCGATTCTTCCGAAATCCCTGAAGCCCAGCGTGGCGTAGGCTTGTCTCACCAGTTCCGCCATCATCTCGGCCTCGTCCCCGGTGAGGCGGGCGGGGCAGATGAAGGTGTCGTCGTCGATTTCCTTCTTGCCGAAGGTCAGCGTAACGGCGGCTTCGGCGTACGCGATTTCCAATGGCGGCAGCACGCGCACATCCCCGTCGTTGCCCAGCACGCACTGCGTGATCTCACGGCCCCTCAGGTACCTCTCGATCAGCACCGGCTGGCCTATCGTCCGATACCGCTCCCGTACGCCCTCGACCAATTGATCGTAGTTCTCGACGACGGATTCTTCCGTAATGCCGGCGCTGCCTCTTCCGGCCACCGGTTTGATGAAGAGCGGATAGGCAAAGGGCGGATCGCTTCGGAATACTTCGCAGTCCTGCTCCGTCCGGGCCACGTGGAAGGGCGAGGTCGGCAAGGCCGCCTTACGCCACAGTTTCTTGGCCAGAGATTTATCCGTCGCCAGCGCGATCGTGAAAGAGCCGGAGCCCGCGAAAGGTATTTCAAGTTCTTCCAGGATGGCCGCCTCCACCAGGGATGAAACATTGAAAGCGAGGTCGATGTTCGCCTTGGTGAGGTCCCGAATGATGTCCGGCCCCCAGTCGATCACACGCACGTCGTATCCGGCATCCCGCAGCGCCTCTTCGTGATGGGTGACCTCGGCGGACGTTTCGTCCACAACCCTATCCGGCCCGGCGAACTTCTCCTGGATCTGGAAGTTACCTCGCTTCTTGTTAAGCAAACCGATCCTTGCAGCACTCATCCGACATGTATCCTTTCTCTTATCCGCGACATTCGCTCCCTCGGAAGCAACGCCTTGCCGTCCTCGTAAACGTCCACTCGGCCGTTGCGGACTTTCGTGGACCACCTGATGGCCTCGGGAAAATCGCCCCTGCAAGACATCAACTGCGGAACGGGCAGAAAACCCAAACGGAAGATGTCACAAAGCCCCTGAGGCGTATATGGCCGGTCCACACACTCCTCGATAGCGGCCAGAACATCGCTCGCACCTTGGATCAGGAAGGACATTCTTTCGCTGACGTCGCCGTCGCAGGCCATGTCGTCCACCTGCCCTCGCCGGCGAAGCAGCCTGTAGCGGTCCAGGGCGTATCTTGTTATGCGGACGCTGTCGCTGATGATCTTCGGCGTCGCCAGATCGCTGCCCTCGGAGTAACTCACGACGTGGATGATATCCGGGCTGCGGGGGTTATCCGGTTCGATGTCGTCCATCAGCGCCGTGACGGCGGCCAGTTGTGACTTTGCCTTGGTCATGTGATGCGACAAGTAGTCCAATCCGGCCCTTGCCTGGAGGTACACGCGGAAGTTCAGATCCTCGAGCCCCCTGACCAGCGACAACGTGGCACGGGCCTTGGCCAGGTCGTTGACGCCCCAGGTGTATTTGGGGTCGTTGAGCATTATTTGCAGGATCAGGTCGCGGATCCCAAGACGCTTTGCGGCCCTTGCCGCCAGCACGGCCGAGACTACGTACGTAACGTCATCGGCTCCCCGGAATGCAAAGTGGTGAGAGACGTTGGGTTCATAAGGCTTGCCCGCCGAGGCAATGACCCGGAGGGCCTCGAAGTGCTCATGGAGGTTCTCAAGCATCGGGTTTGGCCCGCGCCCGTCGATTCGTGAGAACCACCACAGCGACAGGGCATGCCACGCGATGTGTATCGTCTCCTCATGCATCGCGGCGAGGGCGGGTATTCCGCGAGTGCCCGCGTACGTCCTCACCAGCATGGGCCTGGCGGCCTGCCATATCCGCTCGTATTCGTCGGGCGAGTTGATCGGCACTCCGCCGCCATTGGGCCTTCCGGACCAGTCCTCGCCGAATCGCTCCTGGGTGAGCTGAGAAGTGCCGATCGAAAGCACGTCCAACACCCCGACGTGTGCAAGCTGCCGACACCAGGACTCAAAGAGCTTCACGGCCTGTCGCCGGTTGGGCTGATAGGGCCCCGCGTGCGCACGCATCAATGGCGGCAAGCCGCGTTTTCGGCCGTGTTCTATCCTGTCGACAACCTTCTCCCGCTTCGTTCCGAAGGCCGGGGATGTTTGCCTGTCCACGGGCGCCACCGAGGCCCAGTCACCTGTTTCGACAACATCTCGGCCGAAGCTCTGGAGGGCGGCGTCGTAGGGGTGCACGCCAACCATGTCGCTCGGGGCCAACGACGGGTCGATGCCCATGATCGCCAAGGTATCGGCGGGGGTTTCATCACCACGAAACACGCCCACGCCATCCGCGTAGATTCGTTTGACAGCGTCACAGGCGCTCGGCAGCGAAGCGAAATAGACGGCCTTGATCGCCCCGCTGTCTTTGGCGAGAAGCCCGTGGAATTCCAACTGATACATCAGCTTCCGAAAGATATCGACCGCATCGTCGGCGCCGAGCCGATAGCTGAAACAGAGAATGCCTATCCGGTTGACTTTCAGCCACTTCCGGATCAGGGACGAGTTATCGGCCTCGGACGGGTTGCAGAGGGCCTCGCAGACAGCCTCGCCGGCGACGACGGTCTTGAACCCGCAGGCCTGAAGGAGTTCGTCGACGCGAGAGATCCCGAGCATGTGTGCGTCTGTCCGGGGCTTGGCCAGACCAATGACGCCCGACATGATGGCCGGCTCAAGCACGGGCAAACCCCGGGGCGGTCGTTCGTCCGGCGATGATGCTTGCCAGCTCCTCCTTGACGCGGTTCCGGTTCAGGCCGAGCTTGTCCAGGGTCCTGCCGGCTCTGCGGAAATCTCTTCCAAGTATCCCAGACGCCTCGTCAATGAGGCGGTCGATGGCCGGGGTCTCCACGCCAACGGCGCCGGCGACGTCCGAAATCGGCACAAGGCCCATGGGGACGTCTTCCCAGAGATAACGGTGGTCGAGCGTTGTCGGGGCCTTGACGCTGCGGTAGTTGGGGTTGGAGCGGAGCATGGTGTAGATGTCCGCCAGTTCCAAGCCGTACCTGGAGCTGAGCCATTGCGTAACGGACAGCGGATGGACGCCCAGGGCCGCGGCTATGGCGCCACGTTCACTGTCGACCTGCTCGAGATACCGCGCTGTTTCCCTGGTGACACCCTCAGTGTAGAAGTCGAACGGCAGCTTTCGCAGGATCCTGTCCTTGTTGAGCAGGGCAATGGTGGGATGAAACATCGCTCCGATGTTGCCGAGACTGGTTTCCAGGAAAGACCCAGCCGGGGCGAATTGCGGGAAAGCCTCGCCCAAGCGGTCCAAGAGGCTGGATGTGTCGTCGGCGCAAAGGGCCGAGACCGACACTTGTTTCTTGACCGCCTTGATGATAGCCGTTCCAGGGACCAGAAGTCTTGAGACGTAGATGAGCGTATTTGCCTCTGCGACGATCACGTCGGCGGTGCAGCCGCCCGCGCGAATAACGTGCCGGAACTCCAGTGCCCCAAGGGTCCTGCCGGGATTGAGAAGAACCACCTGACCGTCCTGCAGGTGCGGGGCCATTTTCTGCGCCAGCGGCCGATGCCCCGTGGCGGTCGTGACAATCATGATGACGCTGCGGCCGGCCATCGCCCGTCCCAGGTCGCTGCCAATGTAGGAGAGCGTCCCAATGCCCTCGATCTTGCCGCGAAGCTCGATACGCCCTCGGCCTTGGAATGATGCGATTCTGGCGCGAGATCTGTTGTAAAGGGCCACGTCATAGCCCGCCAGGGCCAGGTGCCCGGCCATGGCCGTCCCGCCGCATCCGGCTCCGATGACGGCAAACGTCGGTTTTCCTGTGGCAGTACATACGATCACAAGGTCGGCCCCAATCGCGAGTTAACTCAGGTTCGAAGCTGCTTCTCGACCCCGTCCGAACGGTGGCACAAGCATTCCGGACAGCAGCTATGAGGGGTAAACTCGAGGCAAACAAGCAGAATACCAAGAACCACCGCGAAGGGCAAGAAGAATGTGCATGGAGAGGGGATGGGTGCGAGGAAGAATCCTGGCCAGCTCATGCGGCGGTCCGTTGGGCTTGCCGGTGGTAGTGCTTGAGCAGCCCGCCGAGCCACCGCTGGCATCGGACCGATCTTGGCTCAACCTCGGCGGTTTCCGGTGGCGGGTCACCGCCGGCGCCCACGGACCTGTTGCCCAAGCCCTGGTGCGGCCGGAATTCGTTGTGATAGAGGGCATACGTCTGCACGATGTGATCCAGCTGTCGGAGGCTGAAGCAGAAGAAGTGGTTCAGGCACTCGCGTTTCAGGCTGCCGATCCACGACTCGACGAAGCAATTGGCGATGGGCGCTCCGTAAGGCGTCAGCACCGGTCCGCCGTCGTCCCGGCGGAAGTGCTCGTCGAACGCCTCGGCGAACTTCGTGTCCCGGTCATGGATCAGGAACCGCACGTCGATCCCCTCGTCCTCTGCCCACATACTCGCGTTCCGCGCCTGCTGGCGCATCCATTCGTCGGTGGGATTCAACGTGCTCGGGGACAGGAACACCTTCCGGCTGTCGAGGTGGATGAACGCCAGGACGTACGCGACCCTCTTCCCCAGCGGTGTCCAGACGGTCTTGCAGAAGAAGTCGCAGGCCACCATCACGTTCATGTGGATCGCGATGAACTTCCGCCAGGGCGTCAGGACGCCCTTGGGCGCGTGGCGGTCTGGATCAGGGAGGATCTTTACGTCGACCAGTACTCGGCGCACCGAGCTGCGGCAGGTCTTCACGGCCAGCTTCTTCAGCTCACCCACAATGCGCCGCGCTCCCCACGCAACGTTCTCCCGGGCAAGCCGGAGGATCAACTCGCGGAGCGACCTGGTCAACCGCGGCCGGCCTACCTTCCGCGGCTGACGGCTGCCACATTCCTCCCGCAGCCACCGGCGATAGGTCTTGATACTGATGATGCCCAAGGTATGCTCGACCGCATGCCTCAGTTCCGCACCAATCTTCATCAGCCGCTTCCGCTCGACTGGATCGGGAATAACCCGATTGCCCGGCAGCCGAGACCGAAGAATCTCAAGCTGAAGCTTGAGGAACCGGATCTGGGCTCGCGTCGAGCGGACCACGCCTGCTGCAACAGCACCAGCAACGCCATCAACCATCTCGGCACCATCGATCACGCCTCCTGCCCGCTGGCGGTAAGTCCAGTGTTCGCAACGGCCCGACATTTTGGGCCACCGCCAGCAGAATGCAAGAGCACGCCCTCGCTGGCCCTCCGTCATCCTGCTAGCTTGAAGCGTTTCCAAAACAACGACTTAGCGAAAGTCGCGTTACCGGTTTCGTAGCGGGCCCCCGCTAGGCAGGATGTACGGCGAGCTCAAGAAGCTGGGCTACAAGGTGCACTGGCAGACGGTCCGGCGCGTGATGCTGAACCACGGCTTGCTCGATGACCCGGACAAGCCGCCGAAGACGTCGTGGAAGACCTTCCTGGCCAGTCATTGGGAGAGCATTGCAGCCTGCGACTTCTTCACCGTGGAGGCCTGGACGAAGGCTGGCCTGACGCGGTTCCTGGTGCTGTTCGTGATGGACCTGGCCACCCGGCGCGTCAGGATCGCCGGCATCCACCACGATCCGTGGGAGACGCAGATGCTCCAGTGGGCTCGGAACCTTACCGACGCCGAGGACGGCTTCCTCAAGGACAAGCGGGTGCTGATCCACGACCGAGACCCGCTCTTCACCAAGAGGTTCCGCCAGACGCTCCAGGCGGCCGGCGTCCGCTGCCTGAAGACGCCCAAGCAGTCGCCGAACTTGAATGCCTACGCGGAGTCGTGGGTCCGGAACGTCAAGCGAGAGTGCCTCAACAAGATGGTCCTCTTCGGCGAGCGGCACGTTCGGTACGTCATCGAGCAGTACGTCGAGCACTACAACCTGGAGCGTCCTCACGGCGGCATCGAACACCGGCGTCCTGTCGAGCCGGATGGCCCACCCCCCTGTCGGGACGGCCCCGTCCTGTGCCGGGAACGCCTCGGCGGACTGCTCAAGAGCTACTACCGCGAGGCGGCCTGAGGCCCGGACGAAACCTGGAACCCCTGCTGTTCTGCAGTCCAGCAAGGGAGAAAGGCCTTCCGCCGAACAGGCGCGTCTCAGCGGCCGGCGCAGCCGGTCGCATCCAGCGGCGCCGCCACCTCCGGGTTCTAACCCCGGGCGTTCGCTCCGGGGTCAGATTCGCGCCGTCAGCGACGTTGCAGGCGATGCCGTTTCTCGGACCTGCTCTGCCCCGTTCAGACGACTACCGGGACTACCGGATTAAGGTCGAAATACCGCGTCTACTCGCAACTGTATACGTCTGTTTGCAACCCTTTGCGAAAGTGCCCCAATCTGGTAAGATGTTGCAGGCAAAGCACTCATGGGCTTTTCGGCGGAGCTCTTACGTCGCCTCATAACCCGGAGGTCGCGGGGGTGCCTGTGGGCTCAGTCTAGCGGGCTCGTCGAGGATCGCCATG
>CBFDDG010000148.1:0-10098 GCA_965603505.1 uncultured Phycisphaerae bacterium
CATCGACGTACTGGAAGGCCACGTAGCCGTCGGATTTGAGTCTCTGCAGCGTTTCATCGTTTCGAGTGACGACCTTGCCCTCTCCGTGCGCAACCGGCAGGTAGATCCGGCGTTCGGGCTCGATCAGGACGCAGCGGCTGGTCTGCGGGGCAAGGTACACCCAGCGGTCCTCGAACTTGCCGCTGTCGTTGTAGGTAATGGTGACGTCCTGTTGGCGGAAGCCGTCGATTCCCGGCAGGATGCCCGTCTTGACCAGCACCTGGAAGCCATTGCAGATACCCAATACAAGCTTGCCGTCCTCGATGAACTTGCGGATCGAGTCCGCGAGATGGTGGATCACCTGGTTCGCAAGGATCTTGCCGGCCGCCACGTCATCTCCATAACTGAATCCGCCGGGGAAGACGAGGATGTGGTATCGATCCAGGACGCTTCTATCCTCGATGACCCGGTTGATATGGACCCGGTCCGCCGTGGCGCCGGCGCGTTCCAGCGCGTGCTCCGTCTCCATATCACAGTTCGTTCCTGCCGCCCGCAAGACAATCGCCGCGACTTTCTCCATCTTCAACCTCACGTTCTGATTCTAACGGCCTTACCGCCAATCAAATGTCCGCTGCCACGCCTGCTTCAGAAGGCTGATATCGGCGTCCACGATGTTCTTACCGTCTTCGGCCGTAATGGCCAGTTTCGGCTCGTCGATCACTTTGCCCAGTTCCCCGAAGGGCAGATTCAACATCTTCTTCGCGAAGGCATGGTACTGCGCGGGAGCCACTTCAACGACATACCGGCTGTTCGATTCGCTGAACAACTGCGCGTCGGTCCGCAAACAATCGGGGCTCTTCGGGAGGCCTCGCAGATTCGCCTGCACGCCGAGCCCTCCGGCGAACGCCATCTCGGCCAGGGCCACGGCGAGGCCGCCCTCCGAGCAGTCATGACAACTCACAACGAGCCCTTCGGCGATGGCCGTCGCCACCCGCTGTGCGATCCGCGGGGCCAAGTCGAGATCGAGCTTGGGCACGTTGGCCCCCAGGTGCCCCTGCACATTGTAGTAATGCGAGCCTCCCAACTCGTTGTTCGTTCGGCCCACGACAAAGAGCAGATTGCCCGCTGTCTTCAAATCCATCGTCGCACACTTGTCGATATCATCCACGATGGACATGGCGCTGATCAGCAGGGTGGGCGGGATGCGAATGACAGTCCCGTCCTCGCACACGAATTCATTGTTGAGGGAATCCTTTCCCGAAATAAACGGGGCCTGGAATGCCATGGCGCCGTCGTAGCAGGCCTGGCTCGCCCGGACGAGGGTGCCCAGAACCTCCGGGTCCTCGCACTTGGCCCAGCAGAAGTTGTCCAGCAGGGCGATTCGATCGGCGCGTCCGCCGACGCAAATCAGGTTCCGGATGGCCTCGTCGATGCCGGCCAGGGCCATCCAGTAGGGATCGAGATCGCCGTAGAGGGGGTTCATGCCGCAACTGATGGCCAGTCCCCGTTGGGAGTCGAGCTTGGGCTGAATCACGGCCGCATCACTCGGCCCGTCATTGGCGACACCGAGGAGCGGCTTGACCACCGAGCCGCCCTGGACCTCATGGTCGTACTGGCGGATGACCCATTCCTTGCTGGCCACGTTGTAGGCCGAAAGGACCCGCAACAGATCGTCGTTGTAGTTGTCCTTCTCCGGCAGCGTCGGCTCGCTGAGTTTGGGGCGCGTCCAGACGGCCTGTCGACTGTACTTCGGCACCCCCTCGTGCAGGAAATCCATCTCCAGCTCACCCACCTGCGTGCCGTTGTATCGCAGGTGCAGTTTCCGGTCGTCGGTGAAGCGGCCAATGACCGTTGCCTCCACGTTCTCGCTGGCAAAGACCCGCTGGATCGCCTCGAGGTTCTCAGGCTTGACCGCGACCACCATGCGTTCCTGGGCTTCGCTGATCCAGATCTCCGTGTAGTTCAGTCCCGTATACTTGAGCGGCACGGTCTCAAGGTTAACCTCCGCGCCGAGAACGCTTCCCATCTCACCGACGGCGCTGCTGAGTCCGCCGGCGCCGCAATCCGTGATGGCCTCGTAGAGCCCGGCCTCATTTGCCTGAACGAGTACATCGAGCATTTTCTTCTCGGTGATGGGATTGCCGATCTGGACGGCGTGGGAGAAGATGGTCTCGTGTTGGTGTGTCATCTGCCCGCTTGAGAACGTGGCGCCGTGGATTCCGTCGCGTCCGGTGCGTCCGCCGACGACCACGATGACGTCGCCGCTTTCCGGGTGCTTAAAGGCCTTGTTCTTGTCCATCAGGCCGATGTTGCCGCAGTATACCAGTGGATTGGCAAGGTATCGGTCGTCGAAGTAGATCGCTCCGTTGACGGTCGGGATGCCCATGCGATTGCCGTAATCCCGCACACCGGCGACGACGCCCTTCATGATTCGTCTCGGGTGCAGGACGCCTTTGGGAATCTCGTCGAGGCTCATGTCGGGCCGGCCGAAGCAGAAGATGTCGGTGTTGGCGATGGGCCGGGCGCCCAGGCCCGTTCCCATCGGGTCGCGAATGACGCCGCCGATACCCGTGGCCGCTCCGCCGTACGGATCGAGCGCAGACGGGTGGTTGTGCGTCTCCACCTTGAAGCATACCGCGGACTCGTCGTCGAATTCGACAACGCCCGCGTTGTCGGCGAAGACCGAGACGCACCATTCCTTGTCGAGCTGCTGGGTGGCTCTGAAGACCGTCTCCTTGAGCAGGTTGTCGAAATGGACCTGCTCTTCATCGGCCGTCAAATCGACCGCGCTCTTGAGGGTTTTGTGCACGCAGTGCTCGCTCCAGGTCTGCGCCAGGGTCTCCAGCTCGATATCGGTCGGCTCCTTCCCGAGCCGGCGGAAGTGCTCTTGAATCGTCTGCATTTCGACGAGATTCAGGAACAGGTCCCTGTCCCTGCTGAGCGCCTGGAGGCCGGCATCGTCGAGCGCGAGGATGGGGCAGTGCACGACGTTCAGCTCATACGGCTTGAGGTGAGGACTGGGCGGCTCCGCCTCGTCACCGATGATCACGTCTTCGATGACATCGTTGGCGAGGATCTTCCTGGCGATTGTGTCGATCTGCCTCGGCTTGATATCGCCGAGCAGGACGTATTTGCGGGCCGTTCGGACACCAAGCGGTGCGACGCCCATGTCCGTGATGGCCGCCATGACGGATTCGGCGACGGGGTCGGTGACGCCGCTCTTGAGATGCACTTCGATCAAGGTCGCCTTGGCCAACCCTGCCGGTGGGCCGCTTCGCCCGGTGTAGTGCTGCTCACACACGGGATCGGCCAGAAGCTCTCGCGCAACGCGTTCGGCGAAGGCCGGGTCGAAATCGGCCTCAATCAGGAACACTCGCGCCGATTGGACGGCCTCCACCGAAGTGATTCCCGATTCTCGAATGTCGTCCAGCACGCTGTTGCCCTGGACATCCGGAAGGCCCGGCCGGTTGAAGACCTCAAAACGCCATGGTCTCACGACAGTAGTTCCTTCTTTTTGATTTTATACTTTACGAGTGCAGCCCGCTTCCTGCGAGCTGCTTCAAGCAACTGTTCGATCTGCTCCTTTTTGCCTTCCCTGACGGCCGCCTGCAGTTTCAATAGCTCCGCAATCGCGCGGTCGATGCCGCCCGCGATGTTTTGGCGATTCGACAGCAGAACATCCGTCCAGATCGTGGGCGGTCCCGAGGCGATTCTCGTGCTGTCGAGAAAGCCTTTGCCCGCAAACTTCATATCGCCGTCCTCGCTGGCGTTGACCAACCCGGCCGCCATGACGTGCGGCACGTGGCTGATGTGGGCGAAGATACGGTCGTGGTCCGCGGGGCTCATCGTCTGGACCGAACAGCCGAGGGCCGACCAGAAACTCCTCAACAGCCGTACCGCGCCGCCATCCGTTGCCGGTGTGGTCGTCAGGATACAATGCGCCTGATCGAAGAGATCGTCCCTGGCAAACTCCACGCCCCGCTGTTCAGAGCCGGCGACCGGATGGGAGCCAACGTACCGGGCACGCGCGCCTAACCTGTGCTCCGCCCACTGGTGTGGGAGCAGCTTGGTTGAGCCGACATCCGTGATAATGCAGTCCGGCGGGACAATCGCAGACAACTCCGCAAAGTAGCTCTCGAACGTGAAGATGGGCGTCGCCAGGATGACCAGGTCAGCGGCGGCGCCGGCGGACGCCACATCTGCGACCACCTCGGTTACGGTTCCGAGGGCCTTGGCTTTCCGTCTCGTCGTGGGACGATGGCTGTAACCGACGACGACGGTACCCGGCATGCGCTGGCGAACAGCCAATGCGACCGAACCGCCCAAGAGTCCCAATCCTATGACGGTAACCTGACGTAAGTTCTTCACACAAAAGACCTTATAAGAGACTGGTGCAACACGGGCGACGCCTAAGGGTATCCCTCATCCGGGCAACTGTCAAATTTTTTCTTTGATTTTGTCCTAGGGACGTGCTACCATCTGGAGCCTAAAGAAAAGCCAATGGACACGGCGATCATACTACAGATGCCGCCTATCGGGCGGCCGGTTTTTTGTGTAGGCACTGGCGAATTTGTGCGTCGCGGGAAATCATACTCGACGGGGAGAGTTGAGCAAAGATATGGCACTCGAAGGCAATAGAGCCGGCGGCGGCTATCTGGATTTCGAGCAGAAGGCGGCCGAACTGGAGCAGCAGGTGGAGGAGCTGCGCAAGCTGAGCACGAAGAAAGGGATCGACTACGCGGTCGAGATTCGGCGCATCGAGAAGGAAAAGATCGCCGAATTGAAGCGCATTTACGTTAGCCTCACCGCCTGGCAGACGGTCCAGGTGGCACGTCACCCGCGAAGACCGATTCTTACCGATTACCTCAACCTGATGGTCAGGGACTTCCGTGAGTTGCACGGAGACCGATGCTTCGGCGATGATCGTGCGATTGTCGCGGGAATCGGCCAGATTGCGAGAACCAAAGTCCTGATCGTCGGCCAGAACAAGGGCAGGACGGTCAAGGAAAAGGTCGCGTGCAACTTTGGATGCCCGAATCCTGAGGGGTATCGCAAGGCGCTGGCCAAGATGAAGTTTGCGGAGAAATTCGGTCTGCCGATCGTGACGCTGATTGACACCCCCGGCGCCCACCCGGGAATTGGGGCGGAGGAGCGGGGCCAGGCGCAGGCGATCGCGGTCAATCTGACGGAAATGTCGCGTCTGAGAGTTCCGGTCATCAGCATTTGTGTTGGAGAGGGCGGTTCCGGCGGCGCCCTGGGCATTGCGGTGGGCGATCGGCTCGCCATGCTCGAATTCGCCTACTATTCGGTGATCTCGCCGGAAGGCTGCGCCGCCATACTCTGGCGCGACGGTTCGCAGGCCCCGGATGCGGCCCAGGCACTGAAGCTTACCAGCAAGGAGCTGCACAAGCTGGGCCTCATCGATGCGATCATTCCGGAACCGGTCGGCGGGGCCCACCGCAACATGCACGACACGGTCTACAATGTTGAATCGTATATCGCGCGAACGTTGGCTGAACTGAGGCGCATGAAGATTGATGATCTTTTGGAGAGCCGGTATCGCAAGTGGCGTTCCGTGGGAACGGGCAGTACGGTGCGAACGGGCAGAACGCCGAAGCCGGGCGCTCGTATCGTCAGTACGGCCGGCCCGGCAAGGGCCCGGCGAGGCTCCTCGCCCGCGAAGGTGTGATCGATGGGGCCGCTCGTTCCTGAGACCGCCGGCATCCGGGCCTTGACAGGTGCGAGTTTATGAGATATACTCTCTCCCAAGGGAGGAGGGACCGAAAGGATCGCTTCCTGATTCTGCTTGACGGGCTTCAGACCCACCAACGGGTCAGCAGTCAGCAGCATAAAGCAACGGAATTGGAAAGGAGGAGCGGAATGATGAAGGGAAAACACGTGGCCGCATGCGTCGTTGGGGTGGTCTGTCTGCTTGTCTTCAGCGGCTGCAACGGTACGGGCGGAAACACGGCCGAACAGAGTCCTGAGGTCACGCAGCTCAAAGCCGCGCTTGAGGAAACGGAGCAGCAGAAGAGTCAACTCCAGAGCGACGTGCAGAGACTTGAAAGCTCACTCAATGAGGCCGAATCCGGGCTGGCTGAGGTCAAGCAGGCCAACGATCAGCTTCAGAAGAAGGTTCAGGACTTGACGGCGTCAGGCAGCGACCTTGAGGCGAAAATCGAGGAGGTTGTCAAGGCCCGCGCCGGCCTCGAGGGCAAAGTCGACCAGTTGACAACGGCAAAGGCCGATCTCCAGCGTCGTGTGGATGAATTGACAAAGTCGCGAGACGGTCTCCAGACGATGGTGGAGAGCCTCGTGGATACCCGCGGCATGCTGGAAAAGCAGGTTGCGAGTTTGGGCAAGGCCAGAAATGCGGCGCTTGAGGACGCAAAAACCGCCCAGGTGAAGGTCGATCAGCTCAGCGTCAAGCTCAAGGCCCAGACGCAGCAGATGATCGAGTTGCAGGAGCAGATGACGACGATTCGCTCCGTGCTCCAGCAGTTGCAGGAAAAGCTGGAATGAGTTGACGCGGTCTGCCGTAAAGTGCCTCGTCAATGCGGGTGGCTGCGCCGGCCATTCGCATAGGGTGGCGGTCTGCACGCGTGCCGTTACCGGAAGCGTCGTTCAAATGGCGGAAACCGTGACCGTACGTCACAAATAGACATTGCCCACGTTATGCCTCAGCGCGTCGGGTCGGCCGGGCAGGGGACCGTTATTCGTTCGTCACCTCTCTCGGATCGCGGCCTTCCTCGATGGCTCTGATCTTATTGACGCGCCTCTGGTGCCGTCCGCCGCTGAACTCCGTGGTCATCCAGGCCTCGACGATTTTCCGCAGGAGCACTTCTCCGATCTGGTCTCCGGAGAGGCATAG
Source organism: uncultured Phycisphaerae bacterium (assembly GCA_965603505.1). GTDB lineage: Bacteria > Planctomycetota > Phycisphaerae > Sedimentisphaerales > Anaerobacaceae > PLanc-01. The sequence goes on from CBFDDG010000148.1 coordinate 6,851, forward strand.
AACGTTCGTATCGTTGTGGTCGCGGGCGATCCGTGCGCTGAGCTCATCATGGCACAGGGCGGCGCGAATCCCCCGAACCTTATTCGCGGCGATGCTCATCCCCAGCCCCGTCGCGCACACCAGAATGGCCCTGTCCGCCCGTTTCTCGGATACGGATTTTGCTGCCACATAGGCCAGGTCCGGATAGTCAACCGGCGTGGAGCTATCGGTCCCCATGTCGATGCACTCGTGTCCCATCTGCCCGACGATGGCTTTGATGAGCTGCTTGGCGTCGAACCCTCGATGGTCGCTCCCGACTGCTACTTTCATATCACGAGCTCACTTATTCTTGCTCTTACCGCCGCTTCGATAATGTTCGCACAACTGTTGAAATACTCCTGAGGCTGCCCGATGGGGTCAGGAATCTCCCTGTCCTTTGCCAGCAGCGAGCACTTCCTTTCCGCATCCGGAGCGAGGAAGATAACCTGTTCACAATGCGACCTCGTCATACAGAACACAAAATCGCTGGCATCGATCAGGGCTCGGGTCAGATGCTGGCTGGCATGATTCGTTATGTCCACGCCCTTCAATGCGCAGGCGGTCGTGGCCTCCGCGCTGGCGGGAACGCCGGCCATGTTCATCGTACCCACAGAGAGAACCTTATAGCCCAAACTCTCGAGTTCGTCAACGCCGCATCCGATTTTTTCCGCCAAGTGCTTGCGGAAGAGCCCTTCCGCCATGGGACTGCGACAGGTGTTTCCGGTACAGACAAACAGAAACGTCACTTCGGACATTCTCCTCAGATCCGAGGCGGAGTAGACGCCTTCACGCAGTACCTCTACGCCGCGCTCGTTGACCGTTGCGATCGTGCTGCTTCGTTTGTGCTTGGACGGCCCGCCGTCCAGGACCATATCCAACTCGCGGCCCAGCTCGGAAAGGACTTGCTCCGCGTCGGTCGCCGGCTCCTTGCCGGTCCGATTGGCGCTCGGGGCAACGACCGGATGGCTCACCATTCGCAGCAGCAGTGAGGCGACCGGGTGGTCCGGGCAGCGCATGCCGATGGAGTCGTTCCTATACAGCAGATCCACGGGCTCACTACCGAGTCGCTTTCGCTGCTCCTCCACATCGGCTTGGCTGAGCTCCAGGATCAGCGTCAGGGGTCCGGGCCAGGCGCGGTGGATCAGTTTCTCACCCCGTAGGCCGATTGTCGGGATGTATTTGCGGTATTCGTCGATTTGCCCGATGTGCAGGGTGTAGTGCTTGTTGGTATCCCTGCCCTTGATATCGTCCAGGCGCGATAGGGAATCCTTCTCGACCCGGCACGCGATGCCGTAGACGGTCTCCGTGGGAAATGCCACCAGACCACCCATTTCCACGACCTCCGCCGCCTTCTTGATCTGACCGAGGGCTCCCTGACGGCCGCCGATTCGTATGACTTGCGCTGCCATAGTCGAGACGATACACAAAACACAGGTCTTCCGCAAGGGCTCTTACCGGGGACGAGCCGTTCAAAAAAAAGCGACCGGCGCCCGATAAAAGAGGCGAGATCGAATGTAGCGGTCGCGGGCTCCAGGAAAACCGTAAGCGTTGCAGAAATATCCGCCATTTTCCCTATAAGTGCCATATTCACACGGCCGATAGAAGCTGCGTTGGACAACATCGGTAGAAAGGAGAACCGGGTCATGGAATCGCTGACAGAACAACGCCGAGAGAACAGGACGGACCTCTCATGGCCGGTCAGTGTGTGGCTGCCGGAAGCTAACCGCTTCTTCAATGGCCGCAGCGCCAACATCAGCAAGGTGGGCGTCTTCATCACTGTGCCGATCACCACGCCCGCGCATCCGGGCAGCATGGTCGAACTGAACTTCCCAAGGACCGACAGTCTGGCCGGCGAGAAAGGGCAGTACGCTCGCATCAGGAAAGGGCGTGTGGTCCGGGTGGACCGCCGCAATACGTTGGATGAGGCGAGTATCGGCTTGGGGATCGCCTTCGAGTAGCGCGGGCCGCGGGAAGCCTTAGGATACAGGCAAACTCACACACACGGGGCAATGAAAAAGCAGGGCTGGCGGCGGAGCGAGAACGCCAGCCTTCCGAACTGTCGGAGCGCGGTCCCATCCGAGGATCATATCGAGAAGACGCCGGCCATCCTCCCCGATCCCGCAAGCGCTCGTCCATTTGGCCCCTCTAAAGGACGACCCCCAAAAACAGCAGCAGTACACCGAGAGCGGCGCCGCTGAGGGTGATCCGCAGCCATCTGCTGTATCTCGCGTATTCCGGATGCTCGTCTTCGAACTCGTAATAGTAGTCGTCCAGGCCGGAATCTTTTCCGGGCCGCAGGCGGGCTCGCACGTAGATGTGCGCGGTCACCGAGACCAGAAAGAGAAGACCACCAACAATGTACACCAGTCGTACGATCAACATCACGCGCCATGATAAGGCTTCCGTCCTCGCGAGCCAAAGGAAATATGAGTTCACCGCACGCCTCGACCGCTCCGAGTGTGCGACGCACTCTTGTGGCCCCGGTGGGCCATTGCGTGGTAGGGCGAGCGTCCCCGCTCGCCTGAAGAGGTCGTGCGGGGACGCACGACCTACAAGGGGTCGCAAGACGCAGTCGCACACGCTCCGGATCTTGGCATTGACCGACCGTTGCTGCTGGGCTATGCTCGTTTAGCTGGATCATTCTCCTCCCTGGATTGAAAGGACAGCATGAAAACGATCGATCTGCGCAGCGATACGGTGACTCTCCCCAGCGAGGCGATGCGGGACGCGATCCGTCGCGCCGAGCTTGGGGATGATGTGTTCGGCGAGGACCCCACGGTGAATCGGCTCGAGCAGATGGCCGCCGAGCGGGTGGGCAAGGAAGCGGGTCTGCTCGTCCCATCCGGAACCATGGGCAACTTGGCCTCCATTCTGACGCACTGCGGACGCGGGGATGAGGTCATCCTCGGGGATCGCTGCCACACGTTTCTCTACGAGGCGGGCGGGATCTCGGCGCTGGGCGGCATCCACCCTCACACGGTCCCCAACCAGCCGGACGGGACGCTTCGTCTGGAGGACATCGAGGCCGCGATTCGCCCGGGCAACGTTCATTTCCCGCGTACACGCCTGATCTGCCTCGAGAGTACGCACAATCGTTGCAGCGGGGCGGTCCTCACGTCTGAATACATGGCCGAGGTCGGCGACCTGGCGCGCCGTCACGGGCTTGCCGTTCATCTTGATGGAGCGCGTATCTTCAATGCGGCCGTGGCCTTAAACGTCGATGCTCGGGA
>CBFDDG010000149.1:0-10092 GCA_965603505.1 uncultured Phycisphaerae bacterium
GCCTCTTCGGCATTCTGGCCTTTCTGCTCAACTTCATCCCGTCGATCGGCTCGATCATCGCGACCCTGCTGCCGATCCCGATCGCCGTGGCCCAATTCCAGTCCCCGTGGCTGGTCATCCTGGTGATCGCCGTTCCCGGAGTCGTCCAGAATACTCTGGGCAACATCATCGAGCCCAAGCTGATGGGGGAAGGATTGAATCTGCACCCGGTCACAGTCCTTCTGGCGCTGTCCTTCTGGGGGCTGCTGTGGGGCATAGTGGGGATGTTTTTGGCGGCCCCGATCACGGCGGCCATTCGCATCGTCCTGATGCAATTCGACATGCTTCGGCCGATTGGCGACGTGCTCGCCGGTGACTTCTCGAAAATTCGAAAGACCGGTGGATGAGAGGGTTTTAGGCGGCCGAGGCGAAGCTATGCCCCTTTGAGCTCCTTCGCAAGGAATTCGATCTGGCGGGTCTCTTCCCGGATGATCGTGTCGATGGCCTCCTCGCTGGCCGGATCGCGGGCAAAATCCTTCAACCCGTCGTAGAAGATGATGACCTCGTTGGCCCGCCGGATCGCGTCTCGCAAAATCTGTTTCTTGCTCTCCTTGCCCGTCAGCCGGTCCGTTACGTCCTGCTTCGTGCCGAACCAAGTCAGCCCCGCCATGACCTCCGGGTTCGAGAGCACGTAGTTGTCCGGATCGAACGTCCCGAATTCCCCCGTCTTCTCCGAGAACCGCTTCCGCATCCGCGCCCAGACCCGCTCATGTTTGGCCTTCCACGTGGCGAGTCTGTAGCATAGATCGCGCAGGTCCGCATCGTCGAACAGCTCGGCCGTTTTGAGGTAGAATCGGGCCCCTTTGTGATCGATCTGTTCGGCTATCTGCAGAACCTCAAACACATTGAATCGGGTCTCCATACGCGTTTCCCCGGAGGAGGCCACACCTGTTTTGCACAGAACCACACGACAGCTACGGCCATTTCACACGGCGGCACTCGACGTCGGGGTGGCCTGACAACGCAAGTTATTATACCGATTGGAGATGACAAGTCAAATGGAAACGCCCCTGCGGCATCGGAAGGGATTCCGCCAGGGGCCGATGTGCCCGTTACGCCCGGGAGACGTCCCATAACGCCCGCCACCGTCAGGAAGCGGTCTGCTGCCCGAGCCGGCCGGCGAACACCCCGTAGCTGTCCTGCCCGAACAGGCAGAAGACCACGCGCTCGATCCCCGTCTGGCCCCGAAGGCACGCCGTAGCCGCCGTGAGCATAATCTCGGCACATCGCTGGATGGGGAACCCGAAGATCCCCGTGCTGATCGCGGGAAACGCGATACTCTTGAGCCCGTTCTCATCGGCGACCTTGAGCGAGTTCAGCGTGGCGTTCCGGAGCTTCTCATCCTCGCTGCCCTCGCCCATCCGCGGCCCCACGGCGTGAATCACGTGCCGGGCCTTGAGCTTGCCGCCCGTCGTGATCACGGCCCCGCCGACGAACGTCCCGCCGATCTTATCGCACTCGGCCTGAATCGCCGGCCCTCCTTTCCGCCGGATCGCCCCGGCCACGCCGCCGCCCAGCACAAGCTGCGCATTGGCCGCATTGACAATCGCATCCGTATCCATCTCGGTGATATCCCCCTCGACTAGCTCCAACGTCCGACCCGCAATCTCCACCTTCATCATTTGCACCTCCCGTTCATCTCACGGCCAACGCGGACATCGTCGTTCCTCCCCGTCAAGACGGCTCACCGGCCGCCATCATACCCGCCCCCGGCCCGCAAGCCAAGCCTGAGAATCCCGCGCGCATACCCCCAGCGAAACACATTCTCGCGAAGGCGCGAAGAACGCCAAGAAGGTACGACTGTAATGCACGCACACTTTGCGATCCTGGCGCCGTTGCGAGACACATAGTCCGTTGTACCTGCGAACCTTACGGCATGCTGGCGAGGAAATCTGCGGAGGAGGACAAGATTTGAACAAGTAGCAGTGCGAAAGAAGACTCCCCTGGGTCATGACAATAGGGCCGGCGGCACCGTTGTCCGCCGGCCCTTGGGGGTTTGGCGTGTGGCCAATCCTTGTTACGGCTTCACCGCCCGGTTGTAGATGCGGACGTCGTCGATCAGGCCGGTGAAGAACGTTCCGAGGGCCATGGTGTTTCCGCAGCCGATGGTCAGCCCGCCGAGGCAGTCTGCCAGTCCGCTCTGTGTGTCCTCAGCCACGACGACATCATCCGCATAGAGCCTGCGGTTGGAACCGTCCCAGGTGAGGCCTATGCCGTGCCAATCGCCGTCCGTGATGACCGTTTCCGAATACAACGGGCAGCCAAGCCGACCGCCACTCTTCAGTTCGGTCATCAGTGCCCCGGTCGCGGGATCCGTCATCAGCCAGTTGACGCCTCCCCGTTGCGAAAGGGTCACCTGTCCGGGCGTAGCGCCTTTGACCCAGGCGAAGACACTGAACGGTGCCGCTGGACTAAGGACAAAGTCAGCCACGATGAAGGTCGTGCCGTCGAACTCCAGGGCCCCATTTACCCTGCCGCCCGTGGGCTGCCAGGCCGCATTGCCCATGACCGTGGCGTCGTTCTCACCGGCGCTATCCGCAGCCGCCATGCCTTCGGTTTCATCCAAGGCCCAGTGGGCGAGCAACGTGGGATCGGCCAGGTCCGCGCCGATGTACTCAGCTAATACCCTCAAGTCGTTCAGATCCACGACGCCGTCGCCCCAGGGCATCGGGCCGATGTCACAAACGGAGTCGTTTGTCCCCAAGCACTCTGCCATGATCAGGACTTCTCTGCCATTGACTTTGCCGTCGCCGTTGAAATCAACGATGGGAATGATTGGTACTTGCCATATGTCCCCACCCTGATATCTGCCGGTCTGGCTGTAGCGGAAGTACAGAGTAGAGCCATCGGCTGAGACGTTCGGGAAGCCTTCCCACACCGAACTGTTGATGGTTGAACCAAGATTCACGGGCTCGCCCCATTCATCATTTGTTGTTGCCCGTCTCGTCATCCATATGTCCTCATTGCCGTACCCGCCCGGCCGTGAAGAAGAGACAAAGAAGAATATCCGGCCATCGGCCGAGATACTTGGGTGACCTTCGCCAGACGAGGTGTTGACATTCGGCCCAAGATTCACCGGGGCGCCCCAGGGGGCGTAGATCGTTTCCCGCTTCGTCACCCACAGGTCGTAGTCGCCATACCCGCCGGACCGATTGGCAACGAAGTAGAGCGCCAGCTCATCCGCCGAGATGTTTACGTAACAGTCGTCACCCGAACTGTTGACCGTCAGCCCAAGATTTACCGGGATGCCCCATTCGTCGTCTGTCGTTACGCGCGTCGATACATATAGGTCCTCAGCACCTGTTACACCGGGTGGTAAAGTATCAAGGTAGAGTGACAGACCGTCCGACGAGATGCTTACCCCAAATTCGCCAACGGGACTGTTAATAGTCGGCCCAAGATTCTCCGGGATGCCCCAGGGATCATCTGTCGTTTCCCGCGTCGTTACCCATATGTCACACCCGTCATACATGCCGGTCCCTCCAATGCCGCCCGTCCGGTTGGAAATAAAGTAAAGTGACAGGCCATCGGCGGAGATACAGGGGTTAAAGTCGTTATATGAATTGTTGACAGTCTGCCCAAGACTTGTGGGAGTGCCGAAGGTAAAATCCGCTTTCGCAGCCTCTGTAACCAGGCCCAATGCCAAAACCAATACGAGTACAATTGTCTTTTTCATCCTGCTGCCCTTTCAAAGCTCGGCCCTGCTCCAGCAGGGAACGGTTAATATTCTTGCGCAGACCGTATCCGACGGTGTTTGCAGGATTTGGCCTGCTTGAGCACTCGATTGCTTGATCTGACCGGCTCTACCCCTGAGAACGGGGGAAAAAGAGCGGCGTCACTATTTGATTGAGAAATTCTTGAGAAATTGGCATAATTGGTGTGATTTCCGTGGGTCCTTGCGGTTAGCGAAGGTCGAAGCCTATGGCAGAACACAAGACCCAACATCTGGTCGCCTTGGCCCAGGAGGGGGATGAGGCTGCCGTGAGTCAACTCTGCAGCGTGTACGGCGAGCGGGTGCGCCGGATCATTCGCCTGCGTTTGGATCAGAGACTCCGGCCCAAACTCGATTCCGTCGATGTAGTCCAAGACGCTCTGATTCTGGCCCTGGGCGGCTTGCAGGACTTCACGTACAAGAACGAGGGCGATTTCCTGCGGTGGCTGTCGAAAATCGCGGAGAACAGGCTCCGCGATATTCTGGACGGATTTCATGCCGACAAGCGTGACGTTAACAAAGAAATTCCGTTCAAGAAAGAAGGCAGGAGTACGGAGGACGGCTCGATTGGCGCAGCCGGACCCATGGGCGACACGACGCCGAGCGTCATCGCATGTAGAAAAGAGGCGTTGGACAGACTGGAGAAGGCTTTGGACAAGTTGAAGCCTGAATACAAGGAAATCATCGTGCTAAAAAAGATCGAAGGACTCTCGCATGCCGAAATAGCAGAAAGATTAGGCAAGAACACAGGTGCCGTGCGAATGCTACTGGCTCGCGCCATGGCGGCGTTGACCCTCATTTATGGCCAAGACTGATGGTGGCGCACGCAAATGACAATCAGGGTACTATCCTGGAAGAGGCATTGACGCGCTTCGTTGACCAGTGTCTCCAAGGCAGCCGGCCTGATGTGGACGAATTCGTCGAGCAATATCCCCAGTGTCAAACTCAACTCAAAGCTCGGCTACAGGACCTTCGGGAAATTGACTCTCTATTCGATACACTTGTCCGAGCCGACGAGATCGAGTTCGACGCCACAGTAGCCGGATGCTATCTCACAGGCCGGACGATCGGGCGCTTTGAAATCCGCGAGATGATCGGCCGCGGAGGTATGGGAGTAGTCTATCTCGCCCGCGATACCAAGCTGGACCGCTCGGTTGCTATCAAGAGTATGCCGGCTCAATTGCAGGCAAGCTCCACTGCCCAGTCGCGTTTCCAGCGCGAGGCCAAGCTTCTCGCCTCGTTGAATCATCCGAATATCGCCGTCATACACGAGATCATTGAACAGCAGGAGGGCACGAACTACCTGGTTCTTGAATACGTCCCGGGCCAGACTCTGGCCCAGCGGATTGCTCACGAGCCGTTGAAACTCCAAGAGGCCCTTTCGATCGGTCAGCAGATCGCTGAAGCCGTCTCAGCAGCCCACGACAGAGGCGTTATCCATCGGGACCTCAAGCCTGGCAATATCAAGATCACGCCGGAAGGTAAGGTAAAGGTTCTTGACTTTGGCCTGGCCAAGGCCACACCCCCCAGAGGCCAGAGCGTCGAGACCGCCGTCACTCGGCCCGGGCGCATAATAGGCACGCCGGCCTACATGAGTCCGGAACAGGCGTGCGGCAAAGACACCGACTACCGCACGGACATCTGGTCGTTCGGCTGCATTATGTATGAGATGCTGACCGGCAAAGTGCCGTTCGAGGGTGAGACTGCTACGGACACAGTGGCACGTATCCTCGAACGCGAGCCCGATTGGCAGGTACTGCCGCCGGAAACCCCGCCCAATATCCGAACTCTCGTGCGTCGCTGCCTGGAGAAGGACCCGCGCCGCCGCCTCCGGGATATTGGAGATGCGGCTATCGAGATTAGAGAGTCAATCGCTTCGCCTGCGACCACAACAGCGGCCGTACCGGCCATACCAGCCCGAGCCCTGCGGCGATGGGCAATGGCGATAGGGCTTGTCGTTGTGGCAATTGCGGTTCTGCTGGCCGTCGTGGGACCAAACATAGGCTCTTGGCGGGAGAAACTGCTGGGCCGCCCCGATCCCGGACGGATCAGGTCGCTGGCAGTACTGCCGCTTCAGAATCTCACCGGCGACCCGAATCAGGAGTACTTCGCCGCCGGGCTGACCGACTCGCTGATTGCCGACTTGGGAAAGATCGGGGCCCTGCAGGTGAGATCTCGCACATCCATCATGCAGTACGAGAACGCTAAGAAACCGCTGCCCGAAATTGCGCGGGAGTTGAACGTGGATGCGGTGGTGGAAGGCTCGGTGCTGCCCGTCGGCGAGCAGGTGAGGATCACGGTCCAGTTGATCCATGCGCCGACAGACACACACCTCTGGGCAGAAAGCTACGAGCGAGATCAGCGCGACATCCTCACCTTGTTCAGCGAGATAGCACGGACCATTGCCGAAGAAGTCGAGGTCACGCTGACACCCGACCAGAAGGAGCGACTGGCGGCGAAACGCCCGATCAACCCCGAGGCGTATAGCCTGTATCTAAGGGGGATGTTCCACCTCCATAAAGAGACACCGGAGGGAACTAAAATGGGCCTGGACTATCTCCGCCAGGCAATAGAGCATGATCCGACGCATCCCCTGGCATATGGCGCCTTGGCGCTCGGCTACGTTATAAGTACTCATGGCCCTGGAGCTCCACCGGACGCCTTTGAACGGGCGAGGGAGGCTGCGCTCCAGGCGTTAGAGCTTGACGACAATCTGGCTGAGGCCCACGCCGCTCTGGCGATGACCAAGGCATTTAGAGATTGGGACTGGGACGGTGCGACAAGGGCCTACCAGCGTGCCCTACAGCTAAATCCCAATCTGACCATGACTCGCGCCCAGTATGCGTTCTATCTCCTGCTCTTCGACCGCGTCGATGATGCTTTGGCTCAAATCAGAAAGGCCCAGGAGGCCGACCCGCTCGGGCCCCTCTGGTCCGGGTACGTGGGCTGGATTTCCTTGTGGGCCCAGCAATATGACGAGGCGATCGAAGAAACCAATAAGGCGCTCGAACTCTATCCCGATTTCCCGCTCGCCTTATATGTCCAGGGATGTGCCTATGCCGGAAAAGGGATGTATGAGCAGGCTATCGAACTACACCAAAAGGCCGGTAAGCTCAGCCCCGAATGGAAATGTGGTCTCGCGCATACCTATGCCATGGCCGGCCGCCTGGATGAGGCGAGACAGGCTTTGACTGAATTGGAAGCGGACTACACGCCTTGGGATACCTGGTTCATAGCGATGATCTATGTCACCCTGGGAGAGAAGGATCAGGCTTTCAAATGGCTCGAAGTGGCGTACGGCCCCCCCAACCACCCGTATTTGCCCTGGATCAGATACTCTCCTGACTTCAAGCCCCTGCGCGACGACCCGCGCTTCAAGGACTTGCTGCGCCGTATGAACTTATCGGAGTAGACAGGTCCCAACTCACAGGCCCGGATTTCGCCCCCCCCTCGAATCGTTGAATCAGTTGATACGCCTGTACGAATTCTCGGGCAGACCCGAGGCAGCCGCCAAGTGGCGGACGAAGCTACCTCGCAAGGAAGATGTACGAGAATAGCGCCAGCTTTTACCTCCTGCGTTTCAGCGCCCTTACGTGAGGAATGAATGAGTGGTCAGCACGGGCTATTGAGCATACGGCAACACGACGGCTACGGCCAGAGTGGTCTGGCGCCCCGCTGACTCGATACTCCCGCCCACGGTCTGCGTGCTGAACGTGATGACCGTGTCACCGAGCCGCACTTGAATCTGCTCATCGCCGACCACGGCGGCCGCACTTTCGACCGTGGTAGTCTCCGCATCTACGGCGGTCAGGACGTGCAGGAAATAGTCCACCGCCTGCGGCTCTCGCGGCGACACCTCGATCCGGCACTCCGGGGCCGGGCCGGTGTCTCTGCCGGGCGGATACGTGCGGCCGCCGTACGTGTAAAGCTCCGCCCCCGTGGCTAAACGCACTTCGGGATCCTCGGGCAGCAGGGTCTGGATGAACAGCCGGCCCTTGCCGTTGGTCACGACGAGATGCTCGCGGGCGGCGACCGGCGGCTTCATCGCCTGCAACAGCCACGTCTTGTGAAACTGTGGCTTCGTGCTGCACACGCGGTCGAATACGACGAACGTCTCCGGCCGCAGAAAGACAATCTGCCGCGTGAAGTACGAGAGCTTCTCGGCCGCGTAGGCCCGCGTGCAATCGCCGGCCACGTAGACATACGCCCCCGTATCCTCGAAGCCCAGGATGTCGGCGATATCATACAGCTCGCGCTCGCGCAGCCACTGGGCGGGATCGACGACGGCGCCGTTGTGGTGCGGCCAGTCGTGGGCCTGGCCGCCGTCGTTGCCGGTGACGTTGCCCGCCCGAATCCCCGGCCACGTCTCGCACGGATCGTGGACCAGCAGCGTGCTGTGCGCGATGGTCCGCAGGTGATAGTTCACGTCGTGCGTCGAGCCGAAGGCATCGTAGTGCCCGCCGTCGCCGGCGAGTTCCTCGTGCTTGTAGATCAGGAAGTGCCCGACGTCGAGGTGCTGATGGGCCGTGAATCGATCGCCGCACTTGAAGAAGAAGTGCGTCGCGTCCTCGTCCCACGAGCTGCGGGCGTACACGTACCCCGGCCCGGGGCTGATATGCGACAGCCGGAAGCTCGCTAAGTCCCCCTTCGCCACCGACGTATCCCGCCACAGAAAATCCTTGTACGCGTAGTTGCCCACGCTCGACCTTGGCGTCGTCTCATTGAACGCGTGCACCACCTGCTGATTGGGGTCGTTGCGGAAATAGTTCACAAGGATTCGCCTCGCGGCCAGAGCCTTGTCGCGGTCGCCGCCGAAGACGCGTCCGCCGCCGTCGCCCATCGGGATCGGCCGGCGCGAGCCATAGATCCCGATCCCCGGGTACATCTCGAACATGCTCGCCACGGCCCGGTGCCGGAAGAACGCCGGAGCGTCTGCGTAGTAATCCACCCCCTCGCACCGCCGCGCCACCTCGCAGAAAAACAGCCACTCATAGAGAAAATAGTGCACGTAGTAGCCTTCCGCCCAGCCGCCACCCGCGCCGGCCAATTCCATCGCCGGTGCCGCCCGGCCGCGCCAGTCGGCCTCCAGCACGCGCAGAAACTCCTGCGCCTTCGGGTTCTCGTAGTACGTCGCGTAGCACGCCAGCCCGATCCCCCAGTTCTTGTACCCGTACCAGCCGTTATGAAACACGTGGGTCTCCGACTGCACGTTGGCCTCGACGGTCTTGTTCATATACTCATGAAACGCCTGCCGCTCGGCCTCGGTCCAATCGTCGTAGCAAAGGTCGTAAACGATCGCGCAAAGCGCCAGGTCGGTCGCGAACGTAACATGCCCGACGCGAATCGGCCCGTTGACATACGTCATCGCCTTCCGCACCGCCGAAGCGCCGAGCGCCCGGTCGTCCTCAATCGCGCAGACCAGGGCCGTCGAGATCATCTTGGAGTAGTCATCCCCGCCCGCCTGCCGCGCCACGGCGACCACGCGCTGATACGCCTGCGAGCGTTCCTGCGCAAGCTGCTGCAACTGCTTCCTGGACCCCAACAGTCTCGGATGCTCCGCCGCCACGGCGTGCCTGCCCGCAACAGCAGCCCGGCCGCCCAAAAGGGCGGCAACCGCGAAGAGACAAAGCAGAGCGCATCTAAGATTCAACCAGAGAGAACAGCGAGAGACAGACAAATCATCAATCATCAGTCTTCGATCATCAACGGCGCCCGCAGCTATAGGCCAAGTTGCTTTCGGATCAATCGAACGAGTGTGTCCTTGATCTCGGCGTGTCTCGGAATGGGCGCCTGCCTTCCGGTCCTGGGATTTACATAGATATCGTGTCTGCCGCCGTGGCGTTTCAGACGGCAACCACTCTTGATGAGGTCCTTGATCAGGGCACTTCGCTTCAAACCTCGACCCCCACCTCGGTGCATTGTGCCCCGGCTCGCTCCTCCTCGGCCTCGTACTCGGCTAACATCATGCGATACGCATCGATGACGTTCTCCTTGAGCTCTTCCAGGGTCTCGCCCTGACTGAACACCCCCGGCACTTCCTTCAACCGGCCCACATACCAGCCGTCATCCCGCCAATATTCAAGGGTAAAGAATCGTTTCATCGCCGGATTCCTTCTGCTCTACGCCATCTGACATCTCTGTTCCATCCCGGACGCGGCCGGGCACCCATGCCCGGTCCCGTCTCCCATCCCATCTTACCACATTCCCTGCTCCTTTTGAAGCGCGAAAGCAACCGGCAACGCCCCATCCGCCCCTGGCACGCCACGTCATTACGAGGAGCGCAGCGACGCGGCAATCTCCCGACCTACGCAGAAGAATGGAACCACGGATGAACGCAGATG
>CBFDDG010000150.1:0-10076 GCA_965603505.1 uncultured Phycisphaerae bacterium
GCTCATTGAGCAGGCCAGACAGTACGACTGTGGCTACACGGCCGGACCGGGCACCAGTCAACCCAAGGCCCTTGAGATTTATCACCAGGCGCTGGCCGCGACCCCCGATCGCCAGCAGCGCCTCCATATTCTCTTCCGCATGGCGCAACTGCACACCTGTGCCTACCGCGCGGAGAAGGGTGAGAAACCCGACCGCCGCAAAGCCGTTGGGCTGTATCAGCAGATCATCACTTCCTATCCCCCCGAAGAGCCTCTGGTCCTACAGGCCATGACGGCCACGGCGGACTGCTTCACGGCTCTGGGCCAGTTCGACCAGGCCCTGCACTGGTCCCGGAAGGCCTTGGAAGTCAACACGAAGGTCTGGGAAGACCAGATCAAGGCTCTCGAGGCCGAGGAACCGGGCCGACACGACCACGCCCCGGACGGGATAACGGACGACGAGCCGCCGGTAGATCCCGCTCCGCTGCGGCGAACGCTACGGCAAATCCACAGGACGCAACGCGCCGCCGTGGATCAGATTGCCTACGCCGCCATGCAGGTCGATCCCCTGTGGGCTCAGACCCAGCTCAAGTCGCTTGAGGAGCAGTACGCCGGGACGTGCGTTGCGCAGCGGGCCCGCGAGCTGCTCGACCGAAATGCGGAAAAAGTGGCCAACGCTTTGGCGCCGAGCCGGCATCTGCCGATGGGACCGGATGCACCGACCCTGCAGAGTGCCGTGCCCTCGGCTTCGACGGCACCCGATTTCAACGATACCGGCCTGCCTGCACCGGCCCCTGCTGCGTTGCCTGCCGCCACCGGCGGGACGCTGGGCCCGGGCAGGGCGGACAGGCCGGCACCCGAGCAGGTTCCCTCCCATTCGCCCGCGAGGGCCTCCCTTGGCGCGCATACAGCGTGTCATGGTAGGCGTGGCAGGACTGGTCCTTATGGTCTTCGCCGCGCGATGGTTAATACGAGGCTCTCTACGAAAGGGACCAAAATATGAACAAGTCTGAGAATCTATTCATTCACCTTGCGATCACAATCGTGCTGGGGATGGGCGTTCAGACCGCCTTCGGCCAGTCACCTGTGATCACGTCACATCAGGACGGAGACACCGTGTATTACGGTGCTCAGGTCACGCTGGAATGTTCCGGCGGCTGTCCACCCCTGACCTGGTCGGGCCCGGGATCCTTCGAGCCCTCCACAGGCAGTGAGGTCACCTGGACGGCCCCCACCAGTGGCACCACCGCTATGGTCACCGTCACAGACGGGTGCGGCCTGAGTGATTCCGTGACCTTCAACCTCTCCAACATCATCTTCGTGGACAAGGATCGTCCAGGCGATGACGGCACGACGTGGGTCAAGGCCTTCAAGCATCTACAGGACGCCCTGGCCGTCGCCAGCTCCGGCTGCGAGATCTGGGTGGCCGAGGGGACGTACAAGCCGGACGAAGACGCAGATCATCCGAATGGCACCGCCGATGAGGCCAGCACGTTCACACTCGTCGCCGGGGCAGCCGTTTATGGCGGTTTCGCTGGGAACGAGACCACCCGAAGTCAGCGGAATTGGATTACACACGAGACGATTCTGAGCGGCGATATCGACGAAGACAGTGCGCTGGACGCCCAGAACTCTCGCCACGTGGTCAGGTGTACATCCGGCACGTCGACCACGGTGCTGGATGGCTTCACGATCACCATGGGTTTTTCCGACGTTGGGCTGGCGGATGGTGGAGGAATCGACCTCGTGAACTGCTCTCCCACAATTGCCAACTGTCTGATCAAGGACAACAAGGCCGAGAGCGATGACGGTGACGGCGGGGGAATGCATTGTCTGAACGCGAGCCCGACGGTCACGAATTGTATCTTCATCGACAACATCGCCGGTGACGATGGCGGGGCGCTGTGCAACAAGAACGGCAGCAACGGGATCTTCACGAACTGCGTGTTCTACAGCAATGAGACTGAAAGCGATGAGCTAACGGATGGCGGCTCCCACGGCGGCGCTATCTTCAACACCAAGGGTGAGGGCTACAACTACGTCGCCAGTGATCCGAATTTCATCAACTGCGTGATCGCTTCCAACCTGACCCGCAAGCGCACCGGCGTTGGTGGTGGTGACGGGGGCGGCGCAGCCGACAACGACAGTGGTACCCATGTGACCTGGATCAACTGTACCTTCTATGGCAACACCGCCCAGGACGACGGCGGCGGTCTCGCCACCCGCGACGGGGCCCTCAGAACCGTCCAGAACTGCATCTTCTGGGACGACGACGCCTGGGACAACGGCGAGGAGCTGTGGCAAGGAGGCACCCCCGACGGCGCAGCGACGGTCACCTATAGTGATGTCGAGGGCGGCGCCGGTGGCACAGGCAACATCAACAGCGATCCGAAGTTCTTTTCCACCGGCGATCCCGACGGCCCGGACAATCGGTTCCTGACGATTGACGACGGCCTGGAGATCGATGTGCGCAGCCCCTGCATTGACGCCGGCACCAACACCGGGGCACCGTCTGAGGACGCCACCGGCAGAAGCCGGCCCATCGACGGCGACGAGAACGGTACGGCCACCGCTGACATGGGTGCCTACGAATTCGAGCCGATCGTCCGGAAAGAGCCATACCTGATCTACCCGGGAGAAACCGGCACTCCCGACACCACGGCTCAGATGACCGTCCTTTGGCAGTTGAAGCAGCAGCGCACCTGTACGCTGGAGTGGGGCACAACCACCAGCTACGGCAGCAGCACCCAGACGACGGAGTACAACTCCGGAACCTACGGCCACCAGCACAAGTACCCGATCCCGAACCTCACCCCCGGAACGAAGTATTACTATCGTGTCACCGGCGTTGGCGCGGGAAGCTTTTACACCGCACCGGTGACCACCACGACCAGCATCAAGTTCCTGGTGTACGGCGATACACGTGGCGCAAGCAACGGGAACCCCTCCGCCTACTACGATGATGTCTGCGCGCGTATGGTCAGCACCTATACGGGCGACTCAGACTTCCAGACCCTGGCACTCCACGCCGGCGACTGGGTCGACCGCGGGGGCAATAGCGAAGATGCCTGGGAAGACGAGTTCTTCCCGCCCTCCGAGCAGAATGCCATGGAACTGCTGGCGAACGTTCCGATTCAGGGATGTCTGGGAAACCATGAGATAAAGGATAGCACCGGCACTGACCGCTCCCAAAGCTACTATGGCACGCTGCTGTGCAACAAGTACTGGCCTTACCCGTACGTGGGTGCGACGAACACGAGCTATTGGTCGTTTGATTACGGCCCCGTACACGTCGCCGTGCTCGACCAGTATGCCACCGGCACCTATTCGGGCAGCAACCGGGTCGGGGCGACTCAACTCGCCTGGCTGAAGGACGATCTTAAGGACGCGGACAGAGCGTGGAAGTTCGTGGTCCTCCATGAGCCCGGGTACTCCGGCGCCTCGACCCACGGGAGCGCCTATCAAGAGGTCCGCAGCAGCCTCCAGCCTGTGTTCGACAGTAATGACGTCGACATCGTCTTCTGCGGACACAATCACTACTACTGTCGCTGTGCTACCGGCGGTGTGAAACACATCACCTCCGGCCGTGGCGGCGCGCCGCTGGCCGCCTATAGCGCGAGCGCGTGGCACGAGGCCCCGACACCTACGTCCAACGGTGTGAAATACCATTTCTGCAAGGTCACGATCAACGGTGCCAGCGATCAGTTGACACTTGTGGCAATCGACAAGGACGGAAATCAGATCGACTCATTTACCATCCAACACTAACCGAGACGCACAAGATCTGTATGAGGACTTCGACGGGGAGGCGGGCCTTTAGACACCGGCCTCCCCGCCGGCATATTGACGAGGGGTCGTGACTCGACCTGGAATCTGTCAGATCTGCGAGTAGTCGGCGGGCTTGAGGCACAGGTTGGTGATCCCGCCATGCAGGGCGATCTCCCGGTCTTGCCTGAAGGGGAAAAAACTCTGGCGTTTCTCGGCGATTGCAACTATCTTAGTCTGGCGCCCCGAAGCTGCGTCTGTGTGGGCGGCGTGAGTGCATCGTTATGTCGGAACCAGCCAGTTCGATATGGATTGGTATTTCTATATAGCCGGGACGGCGATCTCCATACAACTGCTGTTCGTCTACTACGCCTTTCGCAACTATCACTACGTCCGGATCAAGTCCACCAAGGAGAAGCCCTCCGCCTTGCGGCCCCGCACCTGCCTCATCGTCCCCTGCAAGGGCCTCGACGCTCACTTCGATTCGAACCTTCGATCGTTCTTCCGGCAGGATTATGAGAACTACCACTTGGTCTTCGTGGTCGAGAGTGAATCGGACCCCGCGTACGAAGAGCTGTGTGCGCTCAGAGATACCTTGAGTCCGGCATCACATGCTCTCGACGTCGGCATCCTGGTGGCCGGCGCATCACGATCCTGCAGCCAGAAGATCCACAACCTTCTATACGCCTACGACCGAATCCCGGCCGACAGCGAGGTGCTGGCCTTCGCGGATTCCGATATCTGCGTTCACGGCGACTGGCTGAGCCGCCTGATTCGGCCGCTACGGCGACCCAAGTGCGGGCTCACGACCGGTTACCGGTGGTTCATCCCGACCCGGAACAACCCGGCCACTCTGGCGCTGTCCGCGATCAATGCGGCCGTGGCGCAATTCCTCGGCAACAGCCCCTTCAACCAGGCCTGGGGCGGTTCCATGGCGATCCGCACGGAGGATTTCCGCCGCCTCAACGTCTCTGAACTCTGGGCCAACACCCTGAGCGACGACCTGTCCCTGAGTCAGGCCGTCAAGCGGGCCGGAATGAGGGTCACCTTCGTGCCGGAATGCCTCGTCGCCTCCTTCGAATCCTCCACGTGGCCGAAGCTCTACGAATTCGGCCGCCGGCAGTTCCTCATCACACGCGTGTACGCCCCGGGTGCATGGTGGCTGGGATTTCTCAGCAGCCTGGGCTCCGTCCTTGGCCTGTGGGGTGCAATCGCGATGGCGATCTACGCTGCGGCTGTTCACGCAGAACCCATCTTGTCCTACCTCGCCGTACTCCTTGTCTTCCTGGCGGGCCAGTTCGTTCGCGCGATCCTGCGCCAAATGATGGCGGTAGAGGCGCTCGGCGAGTATCTTCCCCAGTTGAGGCCGGCCATGGCCGCTGATTTGGTTGGATTCTGGCTCTGGTCGCTCGTGCTGTTCGCTTCGATGCTCTCCTCAGCATTCGGCCGAACCATCCGCTGGCGCGGCATCCGCTATCGCCTCATCAGCCCCACCGAAACCAAAGTCTTCAGCAACGCCCCCGACGCACCGGCAGCCGTCTGACACCTGCAGTGCCGCCACCTTGAGTTGGCCGAGATGCGCCTGGCTCTTCAGAGGGACGAAGGTCTCACATGTTACGACCGCTCCACCATCCCCGCCACGATTTGTGTGCGTCCTTTATTCGATCTCGGCGATATCGCTTTGAGGCTCGCCGACGAGATAGATGCGGTTCTTGCCGCGGCGCTTAGCATCCAGAAGGGCCAGGTCGGCCTTCTCGAAGAGCTGCTCGACGGTCTCGCCGTCGCGCGGGAAGCTGGCCAATCCGCCGCTGATGGTCAGGACGCCCTCGCCCGCGGGACCGAGCAGGTGGAGATCGGCATTGCCAAATTCCTTCTGGAAACGCTTGGCGACGGAGATCGCCTCGGTGGGATGCTCGGCTGCGGCGGAGCGCCGGTCGCGTTCCACGTCGCCGCCGACTCGATAGGGATCGTCCCAGAAGACCACGGCGAACTCATCGCCCCCGATGCGGCCGACCACATCGTGGGGCCGGCAGCAGCGCCGCACGAGGATGGCCGCCTGCCGGAGGATCTCGTCGCCCGTGGCGTGGCCGTAGACGTCGTTGTAATGCTTGAAGTTGTCGATGTCGAAGACCAGCAGGGTGACGCGGCCGCCGGTCCCGCGTGCCTGCTCCAGGATCTGGCCGGCGAACTCCCGGATATAGCGGCGGTTCTTCAAGCCGGTCAGGTCGTCCGTTGTGGCCAATCGTTCGAGGTGTCGTATCCTTCGTTCCAGTTCAGCAGACACGGTCTCCTCGGGCCCGGCGGAGGGCGTCTCCGGCGTTTGTGGCCCCTCGCCCGGTCCGGGCTGCGTGCAGAAGCTCGCCAGCCGCAAGGGACAGATCACGTACGCGTCCGCCCGCTTCTCCTCCTCCGGGTCCGCCGTCACCAGCCGTCGCGCGATGGGCTCCTCATGCATCTGGGCCAACAGCACGATTCTCGCGGACGTGCTCTTTCGCAGAGCCCTCAGGATCGAACCGAGCTGGCTCAGCGTCCCGTCCATCACCACGCCGATAACATCAAAGCGGCCTTGGGCGGCGGCACGGATCCCATCCAGGACGTTGGCGCACACGTCACACGGATATCGGTCCACGTGGCTTGCATCCAGGAAAGCCCGGCGGATATCGCCGACCAGCAGGATTCGGCCGGGGCGGGCTGGCGGAAGCGTTGGATTCGACGTGCTATGCATTGGTCTTGTGCCCCAGCAGCGCACTGAGCTCCGCCTCGGTCGCGCGCAAGTCATTGTCCAGCAGATCCTGCGGGGCCAGGCGCCCAGGACGGCGCCCGTCATCCGCGAGCCACTCCGTGAGGACATCCTCGGCCTCTCGCGGATCGCTAATGACCGCAGCTCCGGCGCGCGATGCCGAGAGGACCCCGTCGCGTCCGGCCGCAGTGCGCGTATCCAGGAAACAACAGCAGCGGATCGCGTCCGTCGCCGCAAGCTCGAAGAATCGACCATTTTCTCTCGTCAATTCGCGCATTGTTCCGACGATCAGCGCACGCCGATCAGCCAGCCCGCCTATCTCCGCGACCGCCGAGTACGCATCGTCACACGGCACGGCCTCAACCTCATGTTCACGCGCCAGCCGGACCATCGTTCGCACGAATTCACTGCACGGGTCGCCCACCACGATCACACGCGGACCGAGACCCAAACTGCCTCCTGCCATCGAGAAATTCCCCTGCCTGTCCGTCACCTTACGCCGGCCTCTCCGCGATCGTGGGCCGCTCGTCATGCTCCATAATAACAAGGCCGACGTAAAAGTCAAACCAAAGACTGCAATACGCGGACATGGGCCGGTTCGCGCCCTGTCGTGGATGCCTATTCGGCTCTGGGCAGGTCATCCAGGTTCCTGCGGACCTGCACGGCGTAAAAGCTGTCCGGATACAAGCTCAGAAAGCTATTGAGCATTTTCCGGGCCAGCACGAGGTTTTCCGTCTTGGATTCCTGCTGGTAGAGCCGGATGTTCAATCGCGTCAGCTCGTACAGGGCCTGCATCCCACCGTCGGTGTCCTGAAACTTCCGGGTGAGCTCAGCCAGACGCTTGGCGCGACCATGGTCGTCGGCGATCAGCGTGGCCTTCTCCAGCAGGAGATTGTCCCGCAGGCCGTCCTGCTCGCCGGTCTGCGAGAGTAGCGTGTCCAAGTGCCGCTCGTAATCCAGGCTGTGTGGGTTCAGCGTCACCAGTGTGGCCAGCCGGTCCAATGCGCCTTCCGGGCCCATGAGATTCTCATCGCCGATCAGCGTCTGCAGCCCATAGATCCGTCCCTGCAGATCCCGCAGCTCGCCCAGCGTCATGGCCGTATCGGCGGGCGCTCGAAACGCGCTGAACAAGCTGTCATCCGGTGCCGACGGCGACGTCTCATGCCTCTCAAGCTGCTGCTGAATCATCTCCCAAGCTTCGCCCAGCAGTGTCCGGGCCTTCTCCAGCTCGCGCTTGCCGGCCAACCGATAGGCGAGCCGCCAGCGTGCCTCCGCCGATTCGAGACTCCGCGGAAACCGGCTGTACAGGGAGAACCAGATCCGCAGCGACAGCTCATACGGATAATCGCCGTAGAAGTGAAGGATCTCATCCTGGTGGATCTGCCGCGGGTCCGGACTGTATTCGTTCAACAGGCCCTTATAGTAGAGGGCGATCGGCATACGCCTGCTTCCGGACCGCCGTTCGATGATCCTGCGGTGTATCACCTCCGGCATCCACCGCCCCTTGGGCGGGCTGATGAACCGGTCGTACTGCCGGTTCAGTTCCTCTCGCTTCTCCTGGTAGCGCAGCTCGTCCGGCACCACGAGCCAGCTCGGCCAGCGATCCTCCCGGGCCAGCCGGTCATCCCGCGCCAGATACGTCTGGATCTCCTTCTTCATGTCCTCACGCAGCGGGATCCGCTCGGTCGGGAAGAATTCCGAACGATACTCCTTCTCCGTCGGATCGGTGATCGTATCATCCAGCGCCTCACGGATGCTGTGGTCGCGGAACTCCGGGACCTCCCCGGGATTATTCTGGGCCACGTAGAGTTGGTAATCCAGCTCGTCGAAACCGATCTTCCAATCGAACAGAAGCAGGGCCAGCAGCAGGGTCGTGGTCGCGAAGATCCAGATCAGTCCCGGCTTGTAGCGCGTATAATGGCCGATCCCCAGCACCAGGCCGGCAATCGTCATGCCGGTCAGCCACGCCCAGATCCACGGCGCAAAGGAGTACCCCCACCCAAGCGGCTCGGCGCCCTTCGCCGCCCCGAACACACCCCAGTAGATCAACTGCGGCGCCATGCACAGCGCGATCGCGACGATCCGCGACCGGAACCGAAGCGGCCGGGAGGCCACCGCGAAACAGCTCACCATCAGGAACACCGCGAACCCCGGCAGATTCGCCAGGAAGAAAACGGCCAACACGAAGACGAAGCTGTGCCCGAAGCTCATCAACTGCGCCACCAGCACGGGCACCACCGCCATGATCCCCATCAGCAGCCCGAGCACGAGGATCTGCCAGGGATACTCGAAGATGCTCACCCCGCTGATGGTCACCCGGCCAAGCTCGCCGAAATCGGGAATGGTTTGCGACTCGAAGTCGAAAGCCCAGAAACCGCCCGTCACGATGCGGGACCAGAACAAGCAGGCCAGCGAGAAGACGAACGCCGCCAACAGCCAATAGAACTGCACGTTCCGGTGGCTGTAATGGAGCGTCGGACCGACCGCGAGGAAGGTCTTCGGCGTCTTCGGCGTCTTTTCGGACTCTTTTCCCATTTGCGAGTTACGAGTTACGATTTACGATTGAGGCACGCCAGTCCTGTTGCCCCTCTCGCGTCACGCCGCGGAACCTCGGACAGGCGAAGCCAAATCGCAAATCGTCAATTGCAAATAGTAAATTCTACGTTCCTTCGCCGCTGGACGCCAGGTATACGATCTGCTCCGGCGTCAGCTTGTCGATGGCGATCGACATCGCCTTGAGCTTGAGCCGGCAGACCTGCTCCTCGATCTCCAGCGGCACCTCGTGGACCCTTGTCTCGAGCTTGCCGGCGCGCTTGACGACCCATTCCGCCTGCAAGGCTTGCGTCGCAAAGCTCATATCCATCACGCTGGCGGGATGGCCTTCTGCCGCCGCCAGATTGATCAGCCGACCCTCCGCCAGGAGGTACACGCGCTTGCTCTTGCCGATGACGTACTCATCGACGTTCCGTCGCACGCCGCGATTGATCTTGCGGCTCATCTTCGCCAGGCCGGGGATGTCGATCTCCACGTTGAAATGCCCGCTGTTGGCGATGGTCGCGCGGTCCTTCATGACCCGGACGTGCTCCGGCCGGATCACGTGCTTGTTCCCCGTCAACGTCACGAACAAGTCCCCCACCTTCGCGGCCGCCGCCATCGGCATCACCTGAAAACCGTCCATGGCCGCTTCGATCCCCTTGATCGGATCGACCTCCGTCACGATCACGATGGCCCCCATCCCACGGGCCCGCATGGCGAGGCCCCGCCCGCACCAGCCATAGCCGGCGACCACCACGTTCTTGCCCGCCATGAGGTAGTCCGTCGCGCGGATGAGCCCGTCCACGGTCGATTGCCCCGTCCCGTAGCGATTGTCGAACAGGTGCTTGCTCTTGGCGTCGTTGACGGCGATCACCGGGAACTTCAGCTTCCCCTCGTTCGCCATCGCGCGCAGCCGAATGACGCCGGTGGTCGTCTCCTCCATACTCGCGATGATCCGTCCGGCGTCCTTCTTTCGCTTCATGTGCATCTCGTTGACGAGGTCCGCCCCGTCGTCGAACGTAATCACCGGCTCATGATCGATCGCCGCGTTGATATG
>CBFDDG010000151.1:0-10046 GCA_965603505.1 uncultured Phycisphaerae bacterium
TGGGAGAATGGACCTATGAATAATCTGGAGAAGTACCTGGATCAGGTGATCGAGCAAAGGCCCGTCGTGTACGAGGCACCCTCGGAGACCCATGAGCCGCCGACAATGAACTTCCTCGCGAGTGTCTGGAAGCGGTGGTACATCGTTGTCTTGGTCACCATTGTGATCTGTGGACTGGGGCTGCCGGCGGTATGGTTCCTGGTCGAGCCTGTTTATGTCGTGCAGGGGGCCGTGCACGTGGCGCCTACCGTTCCCGGGATTCTGTCGGATGAGCCGCAGCGTGGCGGTATGGGCGCCTATGGCGAGTTCGTGAACACCCAGGCGACCATGCTCGTGAGCAGTCCCATGCTGCAGAGAATCGCCGACGATCTGGTCGGTCGGAATCTGTCCATCCTTAGCGGCAGGCCTCAGACGCGCGTGCAACGACTCATGGCGAAGTTCCGGCAAACGCGCGGCGCCGTCGATGTGGTCGAGGTGCTGAAAGGCGCCGTGGCGGGGCAGACCATTGCGGCGGGGCATCTTCGCGGCACCGAACTGATTGCCGTGACGATGAGGAGCCCCAACGTCAGCGAGGCCAAGCAGGTTGTCGATTCCTTTCTCCGCAATTACGAGGCCATGTATGGCTCCTTATCCAGCCAGACGGACAATGCCAACCTGAACCTGCTGGAGAACAAGTACGATGAGCTTCTGGGCACCATCAAGGCGCAGCACGTGGACATCCGCCGGGATGCGAACGAATACGGGGCGATCGTGCTGGACAGCCGGCAGGACATGGAAATGCGCCGTATGACCCAGTTGATGACGGAACTGACCCGCCTGGAGGCACAGCGAATCAGTCTGGAAGCGAATATCGCCTTGCTCGAACAGACCGAAAAGGCCACTATATCACCCGATCAACTGGTTGCCGCTCGTCGCGAGCACGTCAACTCCGACCCGATGATTACGGAACTGTCGCAGAGCATCGTGGGGATGGAGCGTGACCTGCTTGTGGCCAAGCAGACGCTTATGCCGGGAAACCCGATGTTGATCCAAAGGCAGGCGATGCTTGATGCCTTTAAGGAGACGCTCGAGAACCGGCGCAAGGAGCTCGAGAACGAATTCGACGAAGGGTTGGATGCGCGCCTGAAGGTCGCCGCTGAGGAGCGGCTGGCGGGGGCGCGGGCCCAGCTTCAGCAGATCAAGGTCCACGAGCAGCAGCTTCGCCTGGTGCTCGGCGAACAGGACACCACGACCCGGAAAATCGGGCGGACAAACCTCGATATTCAGGCCAAGCAGTTTCAACTGGATCTGGACCAGGAAATGCTCGCGCAGGTTTCCCGGCGTATCAAATCGATTGAGATGGAGCGGCAGCGCCGCCCGCGTATTACGCTGGCCTTTCCGGCCGAAGTGCGGGGCGAGAAAGATGAACGCGTCAAGCTTGCCACGGTGATCGTACTCGGCGCGCTGTGCAGCGGGTTCGGCCTGGCGCTGCTGCGAGACAGGATGGATAAAACGTTGCAAAGTCCGGATGACGTCACGCGGTATCTGGACCTTCCGATCATTGGCACGACGACCAGCTCGCGGACGCTCAAGCCGGCCGCGTTCGCCGAGCAGATCGCCGGCGATTACCAGACGATTCGAACGAATCTGGGAATGCTCAACAATGGCGGAATGCCCAAGCGGCTCACGGTCAGCAGTGCCGGCATGCGCGAGGGCAAGACGACGTTCGCCGTGAACCTAGCGACGAGTATGGCCAAATCCGGCAAGAAGGTGTTGTTGATCGACGGTGACCTGCGCAAGCCGGACGTTGGGTTCATGCTGAATATTGGTAACGGTTCCGGCGGCCTGCAGGACGTGCTCCTCGGAGAGGATCCGAGCGACATCATCTCTGTGCAGGTGTCCAGCGGCCTACACGTTCTGCCTGCGAATCCGCGTCATCTTGCCGATGCGTACGAGCTGCTCACGTCCGCGACGGCCGGCGAGCAGATCGAGAGGCTGGCGCGAGAGTACGACCATATCATCATAGACAGCCCGCCGGCGCTGGCCTTTCCGGACGCATTGGTCTGGGCCAAGCTCTCCGATGCCGTGATTCTGATCAGCTTTGCCGGCCAGACCACGGCCCCCGAGCTCAAGGAGGCCAAGGAGAGATTTGCCCGCATCAAGGCACGGGTTCTCGGGGCGGTCCTCAGCAACGTTCCCGTGGACCAGAATCTCTATCGTTACGGTTACGGTTATCGGGCCCGGGGCGCGCAATCCGCACGGAACGCCCGGAAATCGAAGAAACTGATGCTTCCCACCTACGGTGAGGACGGCGGGGCAACCAAGGGCTAAACAGCCGATGCTGAGTGGGGGATTTCCGCAAATCGCGGTCTGAATGTGCTATGCGGCTGATCGTGATCCGAGAGGTAGGAGACAGCGGAGCGGGGGTCGACAGGGGGCTTCTGCGATATGCACTGTCGACAGAGCCCCTGGCCGGCGTGATTCAGGCCGGCGTGCGCCGGGTCCGAAATCCCGAAGACCGAACGGATCCAACGAAGTGGCTCGGCGGGGCGCGATCGGATGATTCGCTTTGGGCGATCCCTCAGGATTGGCAGACAGGTCTGCAGGCGGACCTTGGCCCGACGCTGTTCTACGGCGATTCCATCGATATCGGTTCTCAGGATCTCAAGGCCGATCGAGCACCTTGGGTGATGATTTCAGACGGTCGTTTCGTGACGCAACTCAACGGCCGACTGCTCGAACGGTTCTTCACGGATACCGCAGCAGACGTCGTGGCTGTTACGGCCTCTCCAGAGCTGCTCGCTTATGGTGAGCAGGTCCGATTGACGCCGGACAACGAACTGGTCGGCTATCGCCGATTGTATACGGATTCGATGGCACCGATGCCGCTCTCGATTGACTGGCCTCATCATGTGTTTGTGAGGCCCGAAGCCCTCGGACCCATTTTGCACGGTGGTTTGCCTTCGAGTTTTGGCACGCTCGTAGACAAATACCGGGCGCAAGGACTGGAAGTGCAGGGCCTCGCGGCCGCCGGATTAGCCTTTGATCTGGAATCAGGAGACGGCCTGCTGGCGCTGTGCCGAATGGCCCTGGGTCCCTCAGAGCATTTGGGTGCGGGCCCGCCGTCGGTGAGCGAAGGGGGCGTGCCGCCTTGTCCCGGCGATCCTGAGATATCTCCTCGGTCGCGCCTTGTCGGCCCGGTGCTGTTGGGTAAGAGAGTGGTGATTGAGCCGGAGGCCGTAGTCGTCGGCCCGAGTGTCCTCTGCAACGACTCCCGAGTTCACCAGGGTGCCGTTGTCGACTCCTCCATCATCGGAGCGGGCATATCGGTTGAGGCGAACCAGGTTCTTCGCAGTCGCGTCATGGTGACACCGGAGTCGTGCCCCACGAAAGAGCGTACAACACTTGCGTGGCGAGACGACGCGAAGCCCGAGTGCACAGATATGCCTCGACAGGATGTCTTTCGGGTGTGGCCGAGGCTTTCGTATGCCGGTTCTTTCAAGCGGATTGCGGATATCATCGTCGCCACCATCGTTCTGGTTCTGTTTGCCCCGGTGATTCCATTCATCGCGTTGGCTGTCAAGGTTAACTCTTCCGGACCTGTGTTCTTCAAGGACCGGCGCCAGGGGCTCCAGGGAAGATCGTTCGATTGTATCAAGTTCAGAACGATGAGGGCCGGATCGGATAAGATCCAGGAGAAACTGCGGTTTGTCAGTGAGGTGGACGGTCCCCAGTTCAAGATGGCCGATGACCCTCGAATCACGGCCGTCGGTCACTTCCTGCGGGAGACGTATCTGGATGAGATTCCGCAGTTTTTCAATGTTCTGTGCGGGCAGATGAGCGTGGTGGGTCCCAGACCTTCCCCGGAGTCGGAGAACACCTTGTGTCCCTCCTGGCGCGATGCACGGCTCTCGGTGCGGCCCGGGATCACGGGCCTCTGGCAGGTCTGTCGGACCCGTGAGCCTTTGAAGGATTTCCAGGAGTGGATTCATTTTGATACGCAGTATGTCCGCGAACTTTCACCGCGTCTGGATCTGTGGATATGCTGGCGGACCTTCCGAAGGATGTTGTCCAGTTTTGCCGATCAGTTCTGATGCTCCACGCTCATTCCGTACCTTGTGTTCATTATGCGGTTTCTCCTGTGTTGTGACTCGGCGGCCTCGGACGACCTTATGAGATCCCATGTTTCTCCGGCTAACCTCAACGATGCGAATCTTCGATCGGAGTCAACGGGCGCATCGGGTACGGCACGCATGCTCCGAATCGTAAGTATCGATAGACTCCGCATCGCGGCGGCCGTTGGAATCGTCTGGTTTCACACGGAAGGGGCGCCGGGGAGACGGATCGGCTATGCGGGCCTTCCGATCTTTCTTCTGATTTTCTTCTCGCTCGTTGCCCTGCACGGTCAGACCGATACGGCAAGAAGGTTCTTGAGTCGCAGGTGGGATCGCCTGCTGAAGCCTTGGTTGTTTTGGTCGCTGGTCTATGGCGCTTGCCGGTTGGTCGATTCGGCGCGCGTCGGAGAGGTCAGCGGGCTTCTGTCACTCAATGTTCTTGTCACAGGCACGAATATCCACCTATGGTATTTGCCCTATAGCTTTGTGTTAGGGCTGATCGCGTACGCGGTCAGTTGCTGGACGCTCCAAGTCAAGCCGGTCGTCATCATCATGATATCGCTGGGCCTGGGAGCGCTGGTTCTGACCGGCTGTGCCGTTTGCATGTCTGCCTATCGTCCGGTTGAGCCGGTCCCACAGTGGGAGTTCGGGCTTGCCGCACTGCCTTTGGGATTCGCGATTGGTGCGTGTCTGAGGCTGCCCCCCGGCCGCAGTCGAACCCGATTCTTGCTGGTAATTTGTCTCGTGATGTCGGCCGTTTGTCTGGTGCTGTTAATGGCAGGTTATGCGGGACTGGCCGTTCCCTACGGTATCGCGCTTGTGTCGGTCTGTACGGCGTACCTGTGGCAGGGCAATCGTAGTGTCTTCGTTATGAAAGTCGCCCCACTGACTTTCGGGATCTATCTGATCCATCCGTTGGTCGCTCATGCGATGAAGATGTTCGTACCGATGGATCAGCACTATATCATTCTCATAGTCGCAAATGTGTGCATCTCCGGTGTGTTGACATTGGGTCTAAGAGGGACACCGGTAGGGAGATTCCTTTAGGAATCCGACCGTAGTGTGCGGGGAAGTTGCGTCGGCATTCGGCGTGGCTCCAGCGATGTCGCGGCAATGGGTGCCCCCATGGGTAGGCTTGTGCCGTTCGATTTCGTGTCCCACTTCTGATATCGCGTGTTCGGAAAGGACAAGCAGATGGCAACAAGATATTTCAATTGGAAGCTCGCCTTCATTCTGGTGATTGGAACAAGTGTTTTGATTGGGACCATGTTCTCCCTGCGCCATTGGCAGAAAAGCACGCGCGCCGATCAGGCTCTTCCCATAGGGGAGAGGGCCTACGAGCAGGAGGACTGGGAAGAGGCGGCCGTTCAACTTGGCCGTTATTTGGCTGTTAACGGGGACAACGTGGCGGTTCTGCTCAAGTATGCCCATGCCCAGCTAAACCGGCGACCCGTGACCTCGGGCAATGTCATGCAGGCGGTTGCCGCGTATCGGTCCGTGCTGCGCCTCGAGCCGGACAATACGGAGGCTGTGCGGCGTCTGACGGAAGTGTACGTGGGGATGAAGCAGTCGGGAGAGGCCGAACTGATTGCCGAACGTTACCTCGAGGCTTCCGATGATCCCGTCGTGCGACGTATGTTTGCCGTTGCGCTGGTGCAGCAGCGGAAGTTCTCCGAGGGGGCGGCCCAACTGAGTCGTATTCTTGAGGAACATCCGAGTGAGGTCGCGGCCTATGAGTTAATGGGGCAATTGGCCGAGCAGCGTCCCGACGATGTCAACAAGCCGGCTCGGTTCTGGTTCGATGAAGCCGTCGCCAGGAATCCCGAATCGGCCTTGGCCTACGCGATACGCGCCAGCTTTCATCTGCGCAACAACAATCGGACGCAGGCGCTCGCCGACCTGGAGCAGGCTGAAGGTCGCAACTTGTCCGATGTGGACGTCAGGCTTCGCCTCATCCGTGAGTTGATCAATGCGAACGCGATGGATCGGGCCAGAGAGCATCTCAAAGTGTTGCAGGCCCAAAGCCCCACGGACCAAGCGCTTTGGCGGAACTGGGCCCAGGTTGCGTTGCGGACCGGCTCTTCCGACGAAATGCGCACCGTGGCGGAGACAGGATTGAAAGAACTGGCGGCTCAGCCGTGGGATTTCATGCCGATTGCCGCCGAGCTGTTCATCCGATCGGGCGACTACGAAAGGGCCGCCGATTGCTTGTCCAGGATGCAGAAGAAGGACATGTTTCCTCCGACGGTTGCCTTTCTGGAGGGTCTGCTGGCGGAGAGGCAGGGGCGACTGAGAGAGGCCGTCACAGCCTGGCAGAAAGCACTGTCTCTCGGCTATCGATCTCCCGCCGCCGCCCACATGATGCTGGCTTCCGTATTCACTCGTTTGGGGGACGTGCAGTCGGCGATCGGGCAGTTGCGCACCTTGGTCTCGAGCGTTCCGTCCTATCGTGACGGCCACCTGGCTCTCGCCCGCCTGCTGGTTCGAGTGAGGAACTGGCCGGACGCATTGGAGGAGGCCCGCCGCGTCCAGCAGCTTGCGCCTGGCCATACAGAGGCAACACTCCTGGAACTCCAAGCCCGGACGTATCTGCTCGCCAGTGCCACCGATCCAACGGCGGATCAGGAGAAGGCTTGGCAAAACGTGGAGAATCGATTGGGGCAACTTGACGAAGCGACGGATGGCGCGCTTCAGGTCAGGTTGCTTCAGGCGCAGGTGGCCATGATCCGGGGCCAACTGGCCGAAGCCGGCGCCATTTTGAATGAGCTCGAGGAGAAGCATCCCTCGAACATGGGGCTGACACTGCTTCAGGCGGAACTCAGCGCTTCCGCAGGAAAAGAGGAGGCGATTGCCCGTTTCCGGGACGCTGTGGAGAAGTTCCCGCAGGCGTCCGAGCCGGTTAGAGCACTGGCCCTCTTCCTCAATCGACTCGAGAGACAGGAGGAATGCGAATCGACGCTCAAGGAGGCCATCTCGAGGGCCCAAGAGCCAAGCCTGCGGAGGGAGCTGAGTCTGCTGTTGGCCGATTTCTATCGACAATGGGGGCAGGAGGACAAGCAGTATCAATGGCTTTCTGATCTCGCGAAGCAGTCACCGAACAATATTCAGTCCAAGCGTCAGCTTCTGAACTGCAATCGGGTCGTGCAGGACTCCAAACAGGCGCAGACGCTCGTCGATGAGATTAAGGCACTGGAGGGCGAGAAGGGCTGGCAGTGGCGATACGAGCAGGCGAGGGTCTGGTTCTCTGCGGAGAACTTCCAGGATTATTACGCGCACATTGTCAAGCTCCTCCAGGAGAACCTGCTGGCCAATCCCCAGGACCAGGCGAGTCGCGTGCTTCTGGGCATCACCTATGAAAAGGCCGGTGAGCTCCAATTGGCTCTGACGCTATACCGCGAGGCGCTGGCCCGATCGCCGGACAACGTGCAGGTCGTCATACGAACGGCGGCCGCCCTCTTCAAGGCCGAGGAGTTCGGTGAGGCCCAGGAGATCCTCGACAAGGCGGCGGAGCGCGACCTGTACCACCCGGACTTGCAGAAGCTGCAATTGCAGAGTCACCTCAGACGCGGGGAGTTGACTTCCGCATCGGGCATCTTGGAGCAGTTCATCGACCAGGATCCCAACAATATCTCGGCCAGCTTGTCCCTCGCACTGATTCATATGCGTCAGAAGAGATTCGAGGAGGCGGGCACAATCCTCGACGACCTCAAGACGAAGATGCCTGATTCCGTTTCCGTGACCGCTGCGCAGATCCAGCTCCGGATCGAGCAGGGCAATCCCGCAGAGGCCATCAGGCTTTGTGATGAGACGGTGAACGGACTCGGCAGTGCATTTGCCTACATGCTGCGCGCACAGACGTATGTCGTCCTGAAGGAGAATGACAAGGCACTGGAGGACTTCGATCGGGCCATAACGACGGAACCTAAACGAGCAGAGATATGGGGGGCCCGGGCCGATTTCTACGGCTCCATCGGACGGATCGACGATGCCGTCGCGGACATCCGCGAAGCTCTGACGCTTGCGCCCGATAACGCATCAATCCAAAAACGTGCGGTCTTCCTGCTGCTGGCCTCAGGCCAACCATCGCTGATCCGAGAGGCCGAAACGCTCCTCGACAAAGCCCTCGCCGTCAATACGCAGGACCCGCAACTGAAGGTGTTCAAGGCACGGGCCCTGCTGCAGAAGAGGACCGCCCCGGCGATTGAGCAGGCACGCCGGATGCTGCGGGAGGTGACGGATGAGTATCCGAAATCGGCCGAGGCATGGGACGTCATGGGCAGACTCGAACTGCAACAGGGACAGCCGGGTCGAGCGGTGGATGTGGCGCTGCGCGGCCTGGCCCACAACCCTGATGATAAGCGTCTGCTTCTCTTGAAAGCGCATGCCGAAGGGATCCGTTCGCCGATGCTGGCGGTACCCACGCTGAAGGTGCTGGCCGACCAGTATCCCGACGACATGGACGTTCTCGTTCAATTGGCCGGAGCGTACCTTGATTCGGACAGGCCGGAGCGGGCTCTGGAACTGCTTCGGGGACGCCTCGCAAACCTGACAGGTCCTGCCCGTCGTCGCTGTGAGATGGCCCTGGCGACCGCCCTGTACAGGATGGGGCAGCGGGACGATGCGAAGCTGCTGTTCGACACGCTGATGCAGGCGGAGCCGGACGATTCGGCTCCCGTGTTAGGCTTGGCACAACTGCTGGCCGGGGAGAAGCGATGGGCTGAATTGAACCAGCTTGTGCGTCAATGGCGCGATGGCCATCCCGACGACAGCGAGGTCATGACCGCCATCGCCCGCGCGTTGGTGAATACTCGCGACAAGGATGCCCTTCAAATGGCCGAGGATCTGCTCCGGGTGATCCTGACGCGCCATCCGGATTCCTTATCCGGTCTGATGGTCCTTGGCATGCTGATGCAAGGCGAGCGGCGCCATGACGAAGCCGCTGCCTTGAACCGCAAGATTCTCGAACTCGATCCTGACAACGTCATTGCCATCAACAACCTGGCGTGGGTCCTCTGTGAGGAGCAGAGTCAGCCTGAAGAGGCGCTCACACTGGCGGAGAAGGGCCTGACCATCGCCCCGGAATACATGGACCTCATCGATACCCGGGGGGTCATTCATTATCGTTTAGGTCATCTGAAAGAGGCGGCGGCCGATTTCAGCAGGTGCGTTGAACTGTGTCCCGCCCATCTGCCGTCGTTGGCTCCTGTGCGGTTTCATCTTGCCCGAGTGTATGCGCAAATGGGTCGCAAGACCGAAGCCGTCGAGGAGTTGAAGAAAGCCTTGGACGTACAGGATCGCATCGGCGGTCTTTCCGACGAGGATTTGGCGGATGCGAGAGTCCTTCTCGATCAGTTGCAGAAAGGTGGTTGATGATGTCCCAGTTACCCCGAGCAAAAAACGGCCGTCTCACAGGGCCCGTAAGGTCCGGCCCCGATGGGCCGCCTGCGCTTCTCGATGAAAGGCAGTGGTCGTACTTGTGCAGGCGGTACGAGTTGACGCCGCGTGAGCAACAAATCGCCGAGCTCGTCTGTCGGGGATTCAGAAACGGTAACATCGCCAAGCATCTGAATATTCGGCCGGGCACCGTCAAGACGCACGTGAGAAACATTTACCGGAAAGTGAAAGTCAAGAACAAGATCAACATGCTGCTGCGCTTCGTTGCCGAGGCCCGGGACCTGTCCGGCGGCCAGCAATGCGCGGGGGCCGTCCGTCTGGTTGACTGATCCGGTCGGGTACCAGCCTCTTGGACGTATCGTCTATCTGGTCGATCCCGTCGGACCTGCCTCGTCGCAATGCAGCACCCCTGGCTACCATTCACTCGCCTCCATCCCATGCCAAGCGATTTGAGGGTGGAGGCATTTTTTTTTGCACGTTCGTACCCCTTAGGGACTACGACTAAAGTTACAGAGACACCTCAGTGCCCGTTTTGAGCGTGTTCTTTGCCGGTTTCAG